>CADBSP010000001.1 GCA_902797405.1 uncultured Eubacteriales bacterium
CTATTGTTGAAAGCAGCGAAGAATAATCGTTTTTAACTATTGTTGAAAGCAGCGAAAATTATTGTTTTCAACTATTGTTGAAAGTAGCGAAGAAAACCGATTTTAACTATTCTTAGGGTAGTAATGTAATAATGGGCGGTATCGAGAGTAATAAAAAAAGAATAGGTTTGATGGGCGGAACTTTTGACCCTGTTCATTTTGGGCATACCGGACTAGCTATCGCTGCCAGCCGCGAACTGGGGCTCGAAAAAGTTTTAATGATACCCGCCTTTATTCAACCATTCAAGAGAGACAGATATGTAACTTCTGATGAACATAGACTTGCCATGCTTGAAATCGCCGTTTCAGAAGCTAATGTATATTTAAACAAAAATATCACATCCCAGGATGTTTTGGAAATCTCTACATGGGAGATAGAAAAAGGTGGCATTTCCTATACATTTGACACCATTATGCATTTTAAAGATGTATATCCTGACGATGAACTCTGGTTCATCATGGGTGGAGATTCACTTATGAAATTGGAAAACTGGTATAAGGGAAAAGAGCTGCTTTCGTCCTGTAATTTCGCTGTTGGAACCAGGCCCATGGATGATAATACTCTATTGGATTCGACCATAAAAAAACTCTCAATAGATTATAGAACTGATATTTATAAGATTATTAAACCAATGCTGAATATTAATTCTACAATGGTGAGAGAAAAGATGGATAATAATGAACCGATTTCGGGATTGATTTCCTCACAGGTTGAGTCATATATATATGAGCATAAGCTTTATAGAGACGACGTTTTATAAAATGAATATCGAGTTAATTAAAGATACTGCATTATCATTGCTTACAGAAAAAAGGAGAATTCATACAGAAGGAGTCCTCGACACTGCAATTAAACTCGGCAAAGTCTATGGACTCGAATCAGATGACTTGGAAAGGGTCGAGATTGCATGTTTGTTCCATGATGTTTTTAGAGGCCGTAAGGGTGAAGCATTAAATAGTTTGATAGACAAATACTGTCTGACAAATAAGTATTATGATAATGCCAATCTGGCACATGGTAAATTGGCCTCCGCTTATATTAAATCAGAACTGGGTATAGAGGATACAACTATTCTGGACGCTGTAAGCTTTCATACAACCGGACGACCGGAGATGTCACTCATTGAAAAAATAGTATTTATAGCAGATGCTATAGAACCGGGAAGAGATTATCCCGGAGTAGATGGGCTTCGTAGACTGGCATTTTCAGACATAGACCGTGCTTGTTTGGAATCGCTAAGAGGAACGGTGGAACACCTAAAAAAATCAGGAGTTTCCGAAGACGAAATCGACCCGGACACTCTAAATGCAATAGAGTATTTTGAAAAGACAATAATCGAGAATAAAGAATAACAGTTTTAAAAGTTAATACATAGGGTTAATACATAGAATAATAATTAAAGGAGAAGAGAGTATTAATGACAAGTAGAGAATTAGCAGAAATAGCTGCAAAAACACTTGATGAAAAGCTGGCAGAGAACATTGTTTTAATCGATGTTGCAGAAAAGTCTTCCTTTGCTGATTTTTTGGTTCTGGCAAATGGGAGAAATCAGAGGCAGGTAGCATCCTTGGCAGACGACGTTGAAGACGCACTGGCAAAGGAAGGGCTTACACCTAAAGGAATTGAAGGACGAGGTAATACAGGTTGGTTGCTCCTGGATATGGGCGATATCATTGTCAATATCTTTGATAAAGAAATGAGAGATAAATACAATATAGAAAAAGTTTGGGGAGACTGCCCCATCATTGAGTATGGCGAAGGTCATAGAGTAGAAGGCTTTGATGATTAATAACAAAAGCGTTGCAATAGGAGAAAGAAGCGATGGAAGATAAAAGATATGATTTTAATGCGATAGAAAAGAAATGGCAAAAGTATTGGGACGATAATAAGACATTCAAGACCGATGGTTACGATTTCGATAAGCCAAAGTACTATGTTCTGGATATGTTCCCATATCCATCCGGACAGGGCCTTCATGTAGGACATCCGGAAGGTTATACCGCCACCGATATCATTTCCAGAATGAAGAGAATGCAGGGTTTCAACGTGATGCATCCGATGGGCTTCGATGCCTTCGGCCTTCCCGCAGAGCAGTTCGCATTAAAAACCGGACATCATCCTGCTGAATTCACATATGCTAATATAGATCACTTTAGAGATCAGATTAAAGCGCTTGGTCTTTCTTATGACTGGGACAGAGAAGTCAGTACCTGCGATTCCGAATACTATCGTTGGACACAGTGGATTTTCCTTCAACTCTACAACAAAGACCTGGCATATATTGCGGAAATGCCTGTAAACTGGTGCCCTGAATTAGGTGCTGTTCTTGCTAATGAAGAAGTAATTGACGGAAAATCCGAAGTAGGTGGATTCCCCGTTGTGCGTAAAAACATGCGTCAATGGGTATTAAAAATAACTGAATATGCAGAGAGACTCTTAAAGGGCTTGGATGATTTGGACTGGCCGGAATCAACCAAAGAAATGCAGAGAAACTGGATAGGGAAATCCATAGGTGCAGATGTCGTATTTAAAATAAAGGACACCGATAAGGAATTCACTGTATTTACAACACGTGCAGACACACTCTATGGGGCGACCTATTGCGTAATGTCTCCTGAACATCCTTTTGTAAATGAGATTACAACAGAGGATAAAAAGGCTGAGGTTGATGCATATCAAAAGGAATGTGCCACAAAGTCAGATTTGGAGAGGACAGACCTTAATAAGAATAAAACAGGTGTATTCACCGGAGCATATGCAATTAACCCTGTCAATAATAAAGAGATTCCAATTTGGATTTCAGACTACGTATTGGCATCCTATGGTACAGGTGCAATCATGGCTGTTCCGGCACATGATACCAGGGACTATGAATTCGCCAAGAAATTCGGTCTGGAAATCATACCTGTATTAGAAGGCGGAAATATCGAAGAAGAAGCATTTACGGAAGATGGACCACATATCAATAGCGGATTCCTGGATGGTTTAGGAAAGGAAGAAGCTATTGATAAAATGGCTGATTGGCTTACAGAAAAGGGGTTAGGAGGAAAGAAGGTTCAGTACAAACTTAGAGATTGGCTATTCAGTCGTCAAAGATATTGGGGTGAACCAATTCCAATCATCCATATGGAAGATGGAACCATGAGAACAGTAGCTGAAACTGATCTTCCTTTGGAACTCCCTGCAACAGACAATTATAAGCCAAGCGGCGATGGTGAATCTCCACTCGCCAATTGTGAAGATTGGCTTACTGTTGAAATAGACGGCATAAAAGGCAAGAGGGAAACCAATACCATGCCACAGTGGGCAGGGTCTTGTTGGTATTACATTCGCTATTTGGATCCTCATAATGATGAAGTAATAGCAGACAAAAAACTCTTGGATTACTGGCTTCCTGTTGACCTTTACGTTGGCGGCGCCGAGCACGCTGTACTCCATCTTCTCTATGCGAGATTCTGGCATATGGTGCTCTTTGATTTAGGTGTCGTTAATTGCGAAGAGCCCTTCACAAAACTTTTCCACCAGGGAATAATCCTTGGCCCGGACGGAGTTAAAATGTCCAAATCCAGAGGGAATGTTATTAATCCCGATGAATTGATTCAAAGCCACGGTGCCGATGCTTTAAGGATTTACGAAATGTTCATGGGACCTCTGGAGGCATCACTTCCTTGGTCTAATGAAGGAATGAATGGTGCAAAAAAATGGCTGGAACGCGTTTTTAGAATGGCCACTAATCCGGATGTAATAACTGACGAACCAACTCCGGAACTTGATTACACATATAACTATACAGTTAAAAAAGTTACAAAGGATATTGAGACATTAAATTTCAATACTGCAATCAGTCAAATGATGATCTTTGTTAACGACGTATATAAGCTCGGCAAGATTAATAAAACAATGCTTATAAACTTTGTTAAGATGCTTTCAACCTTTGCTCCTCATTTGGGAGAAGAATTATATAGTATGCTTACCGGTGAAGAAACCGTAGCATATGCACCATGGCCAACTTATAACGAGGAGGCATTAAAACAGGATACTGTTGAGATTGTAGTTCAAATAAACGGTAAAGTAAAATCTAAAATGAATGTGCCCGGGAACATGTCAAAGAATGAGTTTGAAGCCTATGTAATGGACTTGGATGAAACTAAGGCTTTGATGGAAAGCAAGACACCTATTAAGGTGATTGCCGTTCCCGGAAGACTTATAAATATAGTAGTAAAATAAAAATCTACAGAAAGGGGTAGGATGAGAGTAATTCCCAGAAAGAAGACTTCTGCTTCTAAAAAGAGTGAAAAAAACAATAGAAAGGAAACTAAAACAAGTCTTAGCAATAATGACAGTAAGGAAGCAAAGTCTGGAAAAAACAAAATAACGAAAAGTAAGAG
>CADBSP010000002.1 GCA_902797405.1 uncultured Eubacteriales bacterium
TATTATGGGTATTCTAATCGCGTAATAATATCTTTGGGATGGTATTATTATCTGACTAACTAAGAGAAAAGGGGTTTTCATAATGAAAAGTAGGGGATTATCTAAGATCTTTGTTGTTGTATTATCATTGATTCTTGTTTTCACGGGTTTAAGTTCAGTGGTTAAAGTCGATTATGCCTATGCGGATAGCACAGGCACTGTTAACTTGGATCCAGGCGATACTCTTAACGTAAGAACTGGTCCCGGAACAAGCTACGATAGAATCGGCGTCCTTTATCCAAACGATAAAGTTACCATCATAGGCACCGAAAGCGGTTGGTATAAAATCAATTATGGTGAAGGCTACGGTTATGTTTCCGGAGATTATGTGACCGTTTCCAATAGTGGTTCTAGCTCAGGTTCAGGAAACAATTCAGGAAGCGGCACCACGACAAACAACTTCGAATCCTCCATCGCCAGCTTTCCGGATAGCTACAAGCCCTATCTAAGAGCTCTCCACGAAAAATATCCAAATTGGGTGTTTAAAGCCAAGAACACAAACCTCAATTGGAATGATGTTATAGCAAAGGAAACAGAAAACGTTTCAACGAATCTGGTTCCCGAAAGCTGGGATTCTTCATATAAGTCTAAATCCTCTGCGGCTTTCTCTTCTGCCGGTGATTGGATTATCTTTGATTCCGGCGGATATGTTGCCGCTTCTGTTGCTGCTGTTAAGTACTATATGGATCCCCGTAACTTCATAAACGAGAATTCGATTTTCCAATTCTATTCCAACAGTTACGACCCCTCAACACAGACATTGGCCGGCATTAATACGATCATATCCGGATCATTTATGTCAAAGCCCTTCCCTGAAGAAACCTTCCCCTCCTACGCTCATCTTTTCATGGAGGCAGGAAAACAAAGTGCTACAAACCCACTAGCCTTGGCTTCCATGGTGCTCCAGGAACAAGGATACCAGGGAGCATCACCTCTCATTTCAGGTACCGTTCCGGGTTTCGAAGGAATATATAATTTCTTTAACGTAGGAGCCTATGCTGCAGGTGGCAATTCGGCTGTCACAAACGGTCTTATTTCCGCCAGAGCCAGAGGCTGGAACAGTCGAACCAAGTCCATCATAGAAGGTTCCAAATACGTAGGAAACAATTATACTTTGACAGGTCAAAACACTCTTTATCTAAAGAAATTCAATGTTATGAACGGACTTGCCAATGTAGGCACACATCAATACATGACTGCAGTTTATGGAGCGAATAGTGAAGGAATTCACCTGAAGACAGGTTACAAGAATCTTCTTAACTATCCTCTGATATTCGAAATACCGGTATACTATAATATGCCTTCCTCACCCTGCCCTGTACCAACGTCTGCTGGGACAGGAGCCGAGGAAATAGAATCAGGAGGCGAAAACTCCGGCGGTAATTCTGGTTCAGAAAATGAAAGCTCCGGTGGCAACTCAGGTTCAGGAAATGAAGGCTCCGGTGGTAATTCTGGTTCAGGAAATGAAAGCTCCGGTGGCAACTCAGAAACCACACCTAAGCCGACTCCAACAATACTTGCAACCAGAGTGGCCGGATCAGATAGAGTAAAAACGTCCTTAGAAGCAGCAGATAAGCTTAAGTCTACTTTAGGCGTAAGCAAGTTCATGAACATCGTTGTTGCATCGGGCACATCATATGCAGATGCTCTATCCGGAACATACTTGGCTACAGTAAAGAAAGCTCCTGTTATTCTAGTAACAGGTAGCAGCATTGCCGAAACCGCAAATTACATAAAGAATAATATTTATACTTCAGGAACCGTTTACATCGTAGGTGGTTCCAGCGCAGTACCCGGAAACTTCGAGAATGCATTGGGCAACATAAAGACAGTTCGCTTGGCAGGCGCCAACAGATACGAAACCAATTTGCTCGCTTTGGCTGAATGCAAAGTCAGAACAGGTGATATACTCGTTTGCTCAGGAGAGAATTATCCGGATGCCCTCTCCGCATCAGCTGTAGGGAAGCCAATCGTTTTGGTAGGAAAGACTCTTTCCCCCAACCAGCAAGTATTCCTTTCCAGCATTAGTGGAAGCAGGTTCTATGTAATCGGAGGAACCGGTGTAATTAATGACAATCTATTCAATGTTATTAACAGCTACGGAAAAGCAGTCCGAGTATCCGGAAAAGATAGATACGGAACATCCCTAAAAGTTGCAAACACTTTCTTTACCGGAACACAAAAGAATGCTGTGATTGCGTACGGCGGAAACTATCCTGACGGCATTTCCTCCGGTCCTTTGGCTGCAACACTAAAAGCACCAATCCTCCTGGTAAACAGTAAGGACTACAATTCTGCCAAGGTATTCCTGGATTCATCCAAGGTGAAAAACATTTTCGTAATGGGTGGAAACAGCGTCATATCTCAGACAGTAGTTGACGCATTAAGCAGATAATTAAATAGAACTTAAAGGATAAATTAAGACGTAAAAGCCGGACTCAGCGAACCATGTTAGTCCAGCAACGCCTCCGCGATTTTTAAATCGTGGGGATAAGTAATTTTGATATTTGTAGGGTCGCCTTCAACCAGGGCGACTCTTTTATTTACACGATTGAATATCTTTGCTACATCAGTCATAAGAAGCCTTTCGTCTTCACTCAGCGAAAGGTATGCGGACTCAAAACTGTCCATAAAGAATGTCTGAGGAGTTTGAGAATGATATAAATGATTTCTATCAGGTACGGATGAAATCCACTTCCCATCCGAACTCTCTACTATGGTATCGGTTGCCGCAACTACTGTATCACATGCAACAAAACTATTGTCATCAGCGTTATTCTCATTATTTCCTATTTCACCGTATGTCAAAGCATCGATGTTTTTCTGTATGATTTCTTCTGTAACAAAAGGTCTGGCACCATCATGAGAAACAATAATGGAATCTTCACATTCCGGGAAGGCATCCTTAATGTACTTGATTCCCTTCATTATTGTGTCGTTTCTGGTCTCTCCTCCGGTAATAATGTGTAGGCGCTTACGAAATCTTTTGGGAGCATCGTCCGCGTCAAA
>CADBSP010000003.1 GCA_902797405.1 uncultured Eubacteriales bacterium
CAATGCCATCTGCATGGAGAATGCTAAGAGTCCCCATACACCACTACCCCATGCCATAGCCATCTGGAGCGGATTTGCACCAGCAGCCGGCATTGCTGCAATAAATACAATAATTGTAAGAATTACAGCGAAGATGAATGCGTCAGGTAGGAACTTGTTCATAAAGTTAACGCATCCGTTAGTGAATTTTCTCATAATTCCCTCCTAAAATAATGTGAATGTGAGATATATAGATTAATATTGAATAATAATAACCTAGGATAGAGGTTTTCTTAGTTCCTGTTAATAACTAATAAAAAAACTTTAAAAAATTAAAAACAAAAACTAAAAAAACCTCTTCTCCCAACTAGCATTCTATCACCATAGTTTCACAAAGTCAACACAAACAACAAAAAACAACAAGTTATATCATTCTTAGTAGTGTATCCTCGTCAATTATTGAAATTCCCAACTCCTTCGCCTTCTTATTCTTCCCTGAATTAGAAGTAATGTCATTATTCACAAGATATGTGGTCTTATTGCTAACGGAGCCTGCTACCTTTGCTCCGGCGTTCTCCAATACTTCCACAAGCTCATCCCTGTTGGCAAAATGATTGAGACTTCCCGTAATAACGAAGGTCATGCCCTTTAATGTCTGCGAATCGGAATTATCTACAAAGCTTTCATCAATAACCAAAACATCTATAAGGTCATGAACCTTTCTTAGATTCCCTTCGTCATCAAAGTATTTTCTGAATCCGTCTGCTAGGACATCTCCCACTCCGTCTATTGTCAGTAGCTCCTCCTTGGATATATTCTCTATAGCGCTCCATTTATTCCTGCAATGCCTGGCTATTACCTTTGCATTGGCAGTTCCAATGCCGGTTACCCCCAAAGCATAGAGGACTCTGTCGGGAGTTGTATGCCTTGCCCTTTCCGTTGCTTCAATCAAGTTATCAAAGGATTTCTGTCCAAACCCTTCCATATTAACAATCACATCTTTATATTTATCCAATCTAAAGAGATCTGCAGGTTCGTGAATCATACCTTTAGCGATGAATTTCTCTATGGTCATTTCCGAAAGACCATCCACATCCATCGCATCGCGGGATACAAATAAAGTGAAGCTCTTTATCTTCTTTGCTGTGCAATCGGGGTTTGTGCAGAATAGGGTTTTAACATCATTCTCATTTTTGATTTCTGCATCCCCTCCGCAGACCGGACACCTGGACGGAATATCAATGTGAGCGGAGCGGGTTAGATTCTCGGCAATCTGAGGAATAATCATATTTGCCTTATAAACCTCTACAGTATCCCCGATACCAAGTTCCAATTCTTCCATTATACTAATGTTATGAAGAGACGCTCTGCTTACCGTGGTTCCCTCCAACTCAACAGGATCAAAGATAGCAATTGGATTAATGAGTCCTGTTCTGGACGCACTCCACTCTATTTCCCTTAGTGTAGTTTCCGCAATCTGGTCCCTCCATTTAAACGCTATGGAGTCTCTGGGGAATTTGGCAGTCTCGCCGAGGCTCCTGCTGTATTCGATATCATCCAGGGTTAGAACCAGTCCATCAGAGGGAATGGGATTACCTGCAATTTCTTTTTCAAACTCCGAAACCGCATCAACAACGGTCTGCGAATTAACGACTCTGTAATCAACTATCTCAAATCCCAGGCCCTTAAGCCATTCCATCCTGGCTCTTCTGCTTTTTTCAAATAAAGCCACTCCTTCACTTGGCGCAGGTTCGGATGAAACCACAGAAAAAGCGTAGAATCGAACCCGACGCTCCTTCGTAATTGCACTGTTAAGCTGCCTTACAGAACCTGAGCAAAGGTTCCGTGGATTCTTATACTTAGCATCCAATTCCGGAATCGCGTCATTTATCTCCTGAAAGTCCTTATAGCTTATGACTGCTTCACCGCGAATGACCAAATTACCATTGTAAGCTATCTTTAACGGTAGGTTAACAAAGGTCTTGGCATTGGCTGTAATTACCTCTCCAACGGTGCCATTTCCTCTGGTCACCGCCTTGGCAAGTTCCCCATTCTCATAGGTAAGTACAACCGTTAATCCATCCAGCTTCCAGGACAAAAGTCCCTCCTGATTATCTAGCCATGCAGCAAGTTCTTCCCTGTCCTTGGTTTTATTTAAGGATAGCATACGCGAAGGATGCTCTTCCTTTGGCAGTTCCGAAAGGACCTCATAGCCAACCTGTTGTGTCGGACTTCCTGCCAGCACAGTCTTTGTCTCTTCTTCCAACTTCACCAGCTCATCGTAGAGGGCGTCGTATTCAAAATTGGACATTATCTCTGTCCCATCGACATAATAGGCTTTAGCCGCCCGATCAAGCTGAGCTATTAGTTCATTCATACGGGAAATATCACTTGCCATATAAAACTCCTATAAACAAGAATTCTTTTCAATCAGAAGACTGTTAGAATCACCAAAGCATATAAGCGGGTGATTGCTAGTAGTTCTCCTTTGTTAAGATAATTATTCAGTAATCGCTATTGCACAATGAAATAGTGAAAAGGGTTTAGTCAATTTTGGCGAGAGGAGCCATTCCTTTTGCGAGCTTTTTCTCTGATGATTCACTATCAAAGAGAACTGTGACGGTTGATCCTGTAAAGGCTGTCACTGTACCCGATCCGAATTTCGCATGCTCCACTCTGTCTCCAATCTGGAAGTCCGTCTCAGCCGCAGAACCCTTAGCAGCCTTCTTTGTGGCCTCACGAGCTGCCTTAAGCGCATCATATGGTTTGAATCCGCTCATTGCCGGAGAAGCTGCACCATCTATCGAACCCGTATAAACACCCGGTCCCGACACTCTTCCGAATCCGAAGTCATCACGACGCTGGAATACCGAATCCCCTGTGAGCACCTTTTTATCCAGCTCTCTTAGGAACTGCGATTCTCTGGTATAATCCGTGCGACCATATAATGTCCTCTGGGAGGCGCTCGTTAGGAAAAGGCGTTCCTTGGCTCGGGTCATACCCACATAGCAAAGCCTACGTTCCTCTTCAATTCCATCAGGAGTATCGAAGCTTCTATGCCCCGGAAAGAGTCCATCCTCCATTCCGGGAAGGAAGACCACGGGGAACTCCAAACCTTTGGAGCTATGCATAGTCATAAGC
>CADBSP010000004.1 GCA_902797405.1 uncultured Eubacteriales bacterium
CAAAGGATAATCCAATTGTGTCAGTGGAAATCCCCAGAATTATATATACTGAGGGGGAAGGTTCTTTTAGACACAACCTTCCGGCTCGACTCGGCCCATACATGCCCATTACATATCCGCATGCTCCAACAAGTGACAAATACAACGTTGGGCTTCCGTGGATTGTCTATACGGAATATCCAAATTATATTAAGGTGACAACGAAGAGTGGAAACGTGTATGAGGGGTTCCCTTACGATGTAGTGGAAGCAATAGGAGAGAAGGAAGGCTTCTTCTATAAATATGCCGATGTAGAAAAGGGATGGCTGGGATACTACGTAGAGACAGACCAATCCTATGAAAATCAATGGACCAGCGGAATTCACCCTGCCAAGTTTCATTTCATGGGGTTTGATCAGGACTTTGAAATAGAGATAAAAGAATTCAAAATCGATTCCATAACAGTTGGAGATAGAACCGTATACACTGATGAAGCCTACAAACCTTCAAATACCGATTACCATGAAGATCTATATGATGAGATGCCTTCATTCGTAGAGGTTACAATTGAGGGTAAAACATACAAAGGATACGGCGCTATCGAATTGGAGCGGTTTATGTCACCTCAGCATTACTACACCGAAAGTGGCGATTACGTTGGTCACGTATACCCATCTGATCCCAGTCAAGAAAGCATTTGGGATATGATTTGGAGAATCGAGGACGATCATGGAGTGTATTTTGGTTACTGCACTTCTTTTGATGCGGAAGAAGAATACTCCATCAAAGGTGTAGGCACGTATGATGGCATCTTTTACCTCGGCGCAACAGCAACACCATATAAGGTCAATGTAGTTGAGAGGCCAGAGGGTGAGAGCAAGCCTGCGATGCCTTCCACCGGCAGAGAAAACACTGAAGAAAGTGATGCCCCTCCTGCGATGCCAACTACAGCAGGGGAAGATGATGGAGACGATTCGCCAAGGACAATCGAAGACATTTGGCAAAGATTAAGCGGTCAGAACCGCTACAGCACCATGAGCAGAATTGTGGAGCAAGGCTGGTATGAAAGCCCCGATATGTGCAATACAGTGATAGTTGCCACAGGCGAAAACTTTAAGGATGCGCTGTCCGCTGCAGGTTTGGCAGGACTATTTAACTCACCTATAATTCTAACAGATGGTGTTTCAATATCTGTTGAAGCAGATACAGTATTGAAGGAACTTTCTCCGAGTACAATCTATGTAGCAGGCGGACCGATGGCTGTTTCGGACAGGGTACTAAGGCAAATAGAAACAGCAACAGGCGTAGAGCCTAAAAGAATAGCAGGTAAAACAAGCGCCGAGACCAGTGCGGAATTGGCGTTGAAGGGCATGGGAATGTGGGAAGATAATACTGCAATCATTGCCACCAATAGAAGCTTTAAAGACGCTCTCTCCGCTGCCCCAATCGCCTACGCAAAAGGCTATCCGATTTTGTTGGCAGATAACGGAAAGTCATTGAGCCAGACGGTGCTCGATGCCCTGAAAACACTTAATATAGGGGAAGTGATAATCGTCGGGGGAGAGCTTGCTGTAGATAAAAAAGTTGAGCAGCAACTAAAGGATGCAGGAATTGCAATCAAAACCAGACTTGCCGGTAAGAACGGAATGGAAACAAGCTTAAAGATTGCAGAGTGGGGACTTGAAAACGGCTTAACAGTAAGCTATTTGGGAATTGCCACAAGCCATAACTTCCCGGATGCTTTAGCCGGCGCAGCACTTTGCGGATTAAATGAATCGGTCCTGGTCCTAGTCGACGACTTGAATATGGATGTTATTTC
The DNA here is from genome assembly GCA_902797405.1 of uncultured Eubacteriales bacterium. Classification (GTDB taxonomy): domain Bacteria; phylum Bacillota; class Clostridia; order Peptostreptococcales; family Anaerovoracaceae; genus Eubacterium_B. The sequence continues at coordinate 1,799 of CADBSP010000004.1, forward strand.
CCTGGTCAGCAAATACAAAGAAGCCATAACGCGAGCCTTTGTTTTCGGTGGCGAATCCGCAGTTGGTAAAACAATTTGGGATGCATTAATAAATAGCTACCTGGGATAATCTAGACCTTGATCTATTAAAAAAAGAAAAAGAAAAGCCGGCCAAAAACAGCGAGCCGGCTTTAACTATCTTCATTCGTTATCCTTCATCACCCGTAGGAAGTTGCCGCTGCAGATTTTATCGATTTCATCGTCCGTAAAACTACCCTGGAGCGCATCCACGATGCGTGGGAAACCAGTATAATCCTCAAATTCCAATTTGCTGCCGATGCCATCGAAGTCGGATCCGAAGGCAAGCGCGTCGATGCCAGCCTTGCTCCGGATGTGAAGCAGGTGACGCACGATGGTTGCAATGTCTGTATAGCCGGTATCACCTGGTGTAAGGAAAGCGTCGTAGAAGTTGATGCCCACGATGCTCCCGGATTGCCCGAGTGCCCTGAGCTGTTCATCCGTCAGATTTCTTGGGTGATCACAAAGCGCCCTTGCGCAGGAATGGCTTGCAGCAATGGGCTTTGCGCTCGTTTTTAGAACATCCCAGAATCCACCTTCGTTCAGGTGAGATACGTCAACGATGATACCAAGATCGTTCATTCTGCGAACGGCGTCGAAGCCGAAGGGCTTAAGCCCCAGCATGTGTTCTTCTGGATTCTTACTGTTGGGATGTGCCATGCAGTTGTCGTTGTTCCATATCAGGCTTGCCATACGCACACCGTCTTCATACATCATATCTATACGCTCCAGTTTTTCCTCCACGAAAATGCAATCTTCCACAGTGAGGATGGCTGAGAGGATGCCGTCTTTTCGGTTTTGCTCTATTTCGGATACGCTGCGTGCCTGGCGGATGATGTCTGCGTTTTCAAGCATGGCATCAAAGAAGAAGGACCGAGCCTTCTTGTAGTAGTCGTAATAATCCATCCCGGCAGTGTGATATTTTTCAGCACTACTTCCTGTCGGGGTGAAGATGGCAAAGCATTGAGCGAGGCAGTCTCCTATCTCCAGTTTTTCAAATGTGATGTGAGTGGATCCACTGCGGATGTCAGCGCCATTCGTTACGCCTTCCAGAATCGTGTCGCAATGCAGATCGATGATTTTGAAGTTTTTCATAAAACAGACCTTTCCGTGCCGCCTTTAGGTTGCACAAACCTTATTTTATCTGCTGAGAAGCAGACTTGCAAGGCGATAGAATAAAAGTGAAAATAAATAAATTAGGTTAAAAGTGAAAACAAATCTTTCATTTGAAAAAAGGTGATAGAATCATTATTGATTTTATTTCCTACAAATAACGAATTCTATTTCCTACAAATAACGAATTTTATTTCCTGCAAAAACAGAGTTTTATTTCCTACAAATAACGAATTTTATTTCTTGCAAAAACAGAGTTAGCGTTGACTATCCAATCTATGGGGTATATATTGTAGTAGTTATGGAGCAATATAAAGTCACAGGAATGAGTTGCGCGGCCTGCCAGGCACGCGTGGAAAAGGCAGTAAGCAAGGTTCCCGGAGTGGAGTCTTGCTCTGTTAGCTTGCTCACAAATTCAATGGGAGTTGAGGGATCTGCCAATCCTGACGACATAATAAAAGCAATCGAAAACGCCGGCTACGGCGCATCTTTAAAAGGTAATGCTGTGACTGCGGAGAATTTTGAAAATGCTGCTGACGGAGCATCCATCTACGCCGCAGAAGAGGATGCTCTTCGTGACCATGAAACTCCGATACTAAAAAAGCGCTTGATAGCTTCCGTCGGCTTCCTTATAGTTCTCATGTATTTCTCCATGGGACATTCCATGTGGGGATGGCCACTTCCTGGCGTATTCGAAAACAACCACCTGGCAGTCGGAATTGTTGAGATGATTCTCGCTGCCATAATAATGGTAATTAACAAAAAGTTTTTCACGAGCGGCATAACCAGCTTGCTTCACGGTGCGCCTAACATGGACACCCTGGTCGCGATGGGCTCCGGCGTGTCGTTCCTATGGAGCGCATTCATCTTAACGCAAATGGCAAAGGCGCAATCTGCAGGCAACATGGAAGAAGCCATGAGCCATATGCACGACCTTTACTTCGAATCAGCAGCAATGATACTGACTTTGATAACTGTTGGCAAAATGCTGGAAGCTAAATCGAAGGGAAGAACGACCGACGCACTGAAGTCCTTGATGAAACTCGCACCTGAAACTGCATTAATAGAAAGAGACGGTGCGGAGATAACTGTACCAATCGCGCAGGTGCAGGCTGGAGATATCTTTATCGTAAAACCCGGAGAAAATATACCCGTCGACGGAATAGTAATAGAAGGAATAAGTGCGGTAAATGAAGCGGCGCTTACGGGAGAATCCATTCCGGTGGACAAAGAGGCCGGAGACCGAGTATCGGCTGCAACAACAAACCAGTCGGGCTATCTCCGTTGCGAGGCCACCCACGTTGGCCAGGATACGACTCTATCCAAGATTATTCAGATGGTTAGTGACGCCGCTGCAACCAAGGCGCCAATAGCCAAAATCGCCGACAAGGTTTCGGGAATCTTCGTTCCGGTTGTAATCGGAATCGCGGCAATAGTCTTTGTCATATGGCTCTTGATCGGACAGTCCGTTGGCTATTCCTTAGCGAGGGCGATTTCCGTTTTGGTCATAAGCTGTCCGTGCGCACTCGGTTTGGCGACGCCGGTAGCAATAATGGTGGGAAACGGTGTGGGAGCCAAGCATGGCATCTTGTTTAAGACCGCAGAATCTTTGGAAGAAACGGGAAGGGTTGATGTTGTTGTCCTGGATAAAACAGGAACCATAACGAGCGGTGAGCCGATGGTTACTGATGTGATTCCTGCTCCCGGAATCGATGAGCGCATACTGATGTCCGTGGCCTATGCGTTAGAAAAGAAGAGCGAGCATCCTCTATCAAAGGCGATTGTCTCGGCCATCCACTCCGCAGAAAAACAAAGGACCGCAGCGGATTCAATATCAAATGAAGAAGCACGTAAGTCATCAAGCAGCATTATCAATCCATCTATAGCGAGGACGATTATCAGAAGCAATTTCAACGTGGCGGAATTTACAGCTATCCCAGGGAACGGTCTAAGGGGAATGCTTAATGGGCATATGCTTTTGGGCGGCAATCGGGACTTCATCGAAAGGACGATAACTAAGAACCAACGGGAAGAACTGATACCAAAAGAAATCATCGCCATGTCTGAACGCCTAGCCGACCAAGGAAAGACCTGCATCTATTTCGCGGAGGATGATAAGCTCCTCGGAATGATAGCAGTCGCCGACACAATC
>CADBSP010000005.1 GCA_902797405.1 uncultured Eubacteriales bacterium
CAGAGGAACTCGTTGAATCTATTAATAACGGTGACGAGGCATTCAACTTTGTTGACAAGGAAGGGGTTGAATACCAGTATACAATCGACTACGATGCCAGAACGAATTCCTGGAATATCAACCAGCTGAAGGATACCAGAGTATTCGATACCTACAGCGCTCCAAGCAAAGAACACTGGCTTGGTACCGACAAATACGGCATGGATACACTCACGCGTTTGATGTACGGTGGTAGAATCTCGCTTATCATCGGATTCGTGGTAGAACTTATTGCAATGATACTCGGTATCATCATGGGTGGTATCGCCGGTTACTTTGGTGGCTGGATCGATATGTTCATCATGAGACTTTGCGAGATCTTCTTCTGCGTACCATCTACGCCGCTCCTCATCATGCTGGGTGCAGCTATGGACACAATGCACGTTGATCCGACCAAGCGAATGATGTACCTGATGCTTATTCTCGGCTTCCTCGGATGGGCCGGAATGGCTTATATGATAAGAGGACAAATCCTGTCGCTCCGTGAACAGGAATACATGGCTGCGACTGAGGCTACGGGACTCAGCGTCCGCCGCAGGATTCTACAGCACCTGGTACCAAACGTAATGCCTCAGATTATCGTTTCCGTAACCATGGGTATAGGTGGTGTTATCATCACAGAATCAACGCTTTCCTTCCTCGGCCTGGGTGTAAAATTCCCATTCGCTTCATGGGGCAATATCATAAGTTCAATCAACGAAATCTTCGTATTCGTTAACTATTGGTGGTGCTGGATACCGGCCGGACTATTAATCCTTGTTACGGTACTTGCATATAACTTGGTCGGTGACGGACTTAGAGACGCATTCGACCCGAGAATGAAGAGATAGGAGGGATTAACCATGGCAAAAGCTAAGAAAGATAGTGGTTATTTGTCCGGTAAGGAATCCCGCAGGATCTCTAAAGAAAACCGTAGAATAACCAACGAATATGAAAAGAGACATAAGAGAAAAACTGTAAATGAATCGGAATACCTCACAACCATGAGGGACCCGAATAATGCAGTTGAGTTCGACGATCTTAGAACCTACTTCTTTACTGATGTGGGTATAGCAAAGGCGGTGGACGGAGTTTCCTTTGATGTTCCAATCGGAAAGACCGTTGGTGTAGTAGGTGAGTCCGGATGTGGAAAGTCAGTAACGAGTTTGTCTCTCATGAGACTCCTTCAGAGACCTCAGGGGCAGACTGTTGGCGGAGCGATTCGTCTTAATCTGGGTGAAAAGGCCTATGATGTAACAAAGGCACCTGACACTATCATGCAGACAATCCGCGGAAACGTGGTGTCGATGATTTTCCAAGAGCCGATGACTGCGCTTAACCCGGTATTCAGAATCGGCGACCAGCTGGATGAAGTTATTAAACTCCACGACGAAGAGGGAAAGACGGACGAGCAGGTAAAGGCCAGAACTATTGAGATGCTGGAGCTCGTTGGTATCGCTAACTCGGAGGGTGTATATAAGATGTATCCTCATGAGCTTTCCGGCGGTATGCGTCAGCGTGTAATGATTGCTATGGCGCTATCCTGCAACCCGAGGCTCATTATTGCGGACGAGCCGACGACAGCGCTAGACGTAACTATCCAGGCGCAGATTCTGGATCTTCTTAGAAATTTGAAGGATAAGATTAATTCTTCCATCATGTTCATTACTCACGACCTGGGTGTTATCGCTGAGATGGCTGATTATGTCGTTGTAATGTATGCAGGTAGGATTATCGAAAAGGGGACTGCAGAAGAAATCTTTGCTCATCCTCATCATCCGTATACGATCGGACTTATGGCATCAAAGCCTGTGGTTGGACGTCGCGTTGAGTCCCTGTACTCGATTCCGGGTAAGGTTCCAAATCCCATCAACATGCCGAACTATTGCTATTTCAGAGATCGCTGCGAGATGAGGCTTTCGGAATGCGACGGAGAATACCCTTGCATGGTAAAGCTGTCTGATACGCACATGGTTTCTTGCTACAGATATTACGGTCAGGGTGATATGGAAGCGCCTATTGAGAAAATCGACGCGGCACAGATTTTGGAAGCGGCTAAAACAGGTGGCGTAGGCACTTATGATGAAGTGATTAGCGCTGCTGATGCTGCTAGTACAGTTGCTGGCAAAGCAGGTGCTACTGTTACTGATGCCGTTGATAACGCTGCTGATGCTGTTGGTGCAGCTGCTAAGAACGCTGCCGATGCTGCGGCTGAAGCGATTGAAGGATTCGAAGTAGGAGGTAGAAAGTAATGGCTGAGAATAAGAATATTATTATCGATACCTCCTATACACCGGTCACATACGACCCACAGTATATTTTGATGGTTAATAACCTGAAAAAATACTTCCCAATCAAAGGCGGCTTAATCAGCCGTATTCAGGGCTATGTTCGTGCAGTCGACGGCGTAACATTTAATATTAAGCGCGGAACCACAATGGGACTCGTAGGTGAGTCTGGTTGCGGCAAAACAACAACAGGTCGTACGATTCTTCGTCTTGCAGGTGAAAAGACTGCAGGCCAGGTGCTGTTTAATGGCCAGGAAGTTTATGATTTTAACTCTGCCGAGCTTAAGAAAAAACGTACAGAGATGCAGATCATCTTCCAGGATCCGTTCTCCTCACTTCAGCCCAGAATGCCAGTGGGCGAAATTATAGGAGAAGCCGTTCGTGAGCATAAGCTGGTTCCACAGAACGAGTTCAATGACTACATCGATAAGGTAATGGACGACTGCGGACTTCAGTCCTTCCAGAAGGACCGTTATCCACACGAATTCTCCGGGGGACAAAGACAGCGTATCTGTATTGCCCGTGCACTCGCTCTGGCACCGGAATTTGTTGTCTGCGATGAACCTGTATCTGCGCTGGACGTATCGATTCAGGCGCAGATTATCAACCTTTTGAATGAGCTGCAGGAGAAGCGTGAGCTGACATACCTATTCATTTCTCACGATTTGTCTGTAGTAGAGCATATTTCGGATTCTGTTGGCGTTATGTACCTGGGTGGACTGGTGGAATACGGCGATACAGAAGATATCTTTGCTAATCCGCTTCATCCGTATACAGAGGCTTTGTTCTCTGCTATACCGATTCCGGATCCTACGGCAAAGATGAATCGTATCGTTCTGGAAGGTTCTATTCCTTCCCCGGCGAATCCGCCGTCGGGCTGCAAGTTCCATACTCGTTGTGCTCGCTGCATGAGCATTTGTAAGGAAGTTGTTCCTGAGCAGAAGGAAATCGAACCCGGACACTTTGTTGTATGCCACCTGTATAATGATATGAAGGCCGTCGCGACTGAGACCAAAGTGGCTGCTGAATCACAGGCTGATGCGTCTACGGATGCTGCGGAGGCTTAGTAGCTGAGTGGCTGCCTAAAAGCATAAGTGCAGGTTAACGCTTTTGCGGATGCCGCCGAGGTTTAGTAGCCTCATGCTTGACTAAAAATCATAGGTACAGGTTATAATGAAAATAAACGCTCCCTTAACATAAGGGGGCGTTTTTAAAAGCGTTCGGCATCGCCTCAAAAAATATTGTCGCCCGCGGCGAGACCAGAAAACTAGCCCATGCCGAACGTGAACATGAGTAATGAGGCCTATCTACGTTCGGCATCGCATCAAAAAACACTGTCGCCCGCGGTGCGGGCAAAAAACTGGCCCATGCCGAACGTGAATATGAGTAATGAGGCCTATCTGCGTTCGGCATCGCATCAAAAAACACTGTCGCCCGCGGCGAGACCAGAAAACTAGCCCATGCCGAACGTGAAGATGAGGAATGAGGCCTATATGCGTTCGGCATCGCATCAAAAAACACTGTCGCCCGCGGCACGAGCAAAAAACTGGCCCATGCCGAACGCGAACATGTGCAAGTGACATGTAATTAGGGGGTTTCGTTTGTGTAGTATGATATAACTGGGTCGAGAAGATAATGAAATTCAGTTTGGTCGGTTTTGTAGCAATACTTTCTTCCGTTTGCGTATGTATACTCCAAATAGAGACAGTTAACGGTTCGATCGTGGCGGTTAAGCATGGTGGAGGTTCCAATTAGCAGCGTCGTGCCATCTCCAAAGTCGATGAAGAATGGATTCTCCATTTCTTCAGGTTCGCATCTGGTGCCGATTCCAATCAAATTTAGTTCCGTGAAGATTCGACTACCGCCGGCTTTGTCCATAGCAAAAGTTTTGCCATCGTATTCGCCTTTGAAATCGTAGATCTTGAAGTTTTCGGCGTTAAGAAATGATTCATGTAAATCGTCCATGAAAGAATTGAACTGATAGACGTGATTCATATAACGAAAAGCCGGTGTCAAAACGATGATGGAAAACACAACGACACCTAGAATCACGGGAAGCAAGGATCGGTCGCGTTTGTAGTTCTTGTTTTTAGTTATTGTAAAAGTTTTTTCTTCTGCCATGTCTTTTCTTTTCTTCTACTGGTGCTTTAAGAGAGACATCAAAGCACTCAATAAATTAGACAACTGTTGCGGATGGATACGTCTTCTGTCAAAAGCTTTGATAAAAGAATTATAACATAATTCTGAGGTGCAGAAATCAAAAATCAAAATCTGCACCGGTGTGAAATCGAAAAAAGGGGTTTCGCACCTCGGAAATGGGATCAACCGGGAGTTCTGAGGTGCAGAAATCAAAAATCAAAATCTGTACCGGTGCAAAATCGAAAAAAGGGGTTTTGCACCTCAAAATTGGGAAGAGTTAGAAGATCAGTATTTTTGGCGATTGTTTTTAGTTTATGCTATAATACGTAGGACGCGATTTTTTGAAATGGCCGTTGCTGGACTTCTGGCATGCAGGTCGGTTGGCTAGTGGTCGAATGATGCATCGAATGTCGGGCGCCGAATAATTGAGCAATAATTGATAGAGTGATGCGATAATCGATAGAATGATTTTTGGATATGTATAGTTGAGGTTTTGATTTGAGTATAGATTCAGAGGGCAGAAAAAAACAAAAGATAAGCGGAGCCATGTTCCTTATAACTATTGGCATAGTTTATGGAGATATTGGAACATCCCCCATGTACGTAATGAAGTCCATTTTGGAGGGCAATGGGGGTATTAACCATGTAAACCAGGACTTTATCATAGGGTCTCTTTCCTTGGTTATTTGGACCATCACGCTTCTAACGACTGTAAAGTATGTGCTTATCGCCATGAAGGCGGACAACCATGGGGAGGGCGGCATTTTCTCCCTGTACGCCTTGGTTAGGAACTACGGCAAATGGCTTATAATTCCGACGATTCTGGGTGGCGCTGCGCTGTTGGCGGACGGGGTTTTGACTCCTGCTGTTACGGTAACTACTGCGGTTGAAGGCCTCAGGAGTATCGCCAGAGTCGACGAGCTGCTGGGTCCGACCTACCATAAGGTCATAATCATCACGCTTATAATTATCGCGGTTTTGTTCATGGTCCAACGAATGGGCACCAGCAAAATCGGTAAAGCCTTCGGACCGGTAATGTTGATTTGGTTCCTGTTCCTGGGCATCAGCGGACTATTGAAAATAACGGCATTTCCGATTGTCTTGTCGGCAATTAATCCGCTATATGCAATCAAAGTTTTATTCTCCCCTTACAACAAAGTTGGATTCATGATTTTGGGAAGCGTCTTCCTAGCAACAACAGGTGCGGAAGCGCTTTATTCGGACATGGGACATGTAGGACGTGGCAATGTATATTTCAGCTGGCCATTTGTAAAGGTTTGCCTAATTCTAAATTACCTGGGGCAAGGCGCGTGGATTATCAGCAATCAAGGCAATCAAAGTCTGGCAAGTATGGAAGATATGAATCCGTTCTTCATGATGCTGCCGGAGGGCATGAGGCCCTTTGCGATTTTGCTCGGCGCAGCTGCAGCAATCATAGCGTCACAGGCTTTGATAACAGGATCGTTTACCTTGGTGTCCGAGGCTATCAACCTGGATCTCCTCCCGCATTTGGAAATACGCTATCCTTCGGACACGAAGGGACAGCTATATATCGGAACGGTTAACCACGTCCTTTGGATCGGCTGCAGCCTGGTGGTTCTCTATTTCCGCTCCGGATCCAGGATTGAATCAGCATACGGCTTGGCTATTACCATTACCATGTTGATGACAACTTTGCTAATCTCGGTATATCTGAGGCATGTGAAGAAGCAGGGAGTATTCTCCTGGCTGGTGCTTTTAGTATTTGGGGTGATTGAGGGAGTATTCTTTGTTTCCAGCCTGGCCAAACTTTTGGTCGGCGGTTACGTCACGCTTATTATTACTTTGATGCTCGTGTTCCTGATGATTATTTGGTACAGGGGAACGCAGCTGGAGAAGCAGTATAACACGAATCTTGCGATGGAGGATTTTATAGATAATTTGGAGACCCTTCATGGCGACGAAGAGGTGCCTTTGCTCGCAAATAATTTGGTTTACCTGGATGGGCATAAGGACTTCGAGTCCATCGATAGAGATATTCTCTATTCCATTTTCGACAAAGATCCCAAGCGTGCGGATGCATATTGGTTCATCAATGTTTCGATTCTGGATAAGCCCAGGGAGATGTATTACAAGGTCGAGACATACGGCACAAATTTCATTTTCCGAGTGAAGCTGTATTTGGGATTTAAGCTTAGCCCCAGGATAAATGTTTATCTTCGCCAGATAGTCAGGGATTTGCAGGAGACCAGGGAACTTCCCGAACAGGATAAAAAGTATTCGATCTATGGCCATTCGACGGTTGGTTCGTTTAAGTTCTGTATGATTCATAAAACGATTTCGTCCAAATCGGAGCTTTCTTCTATGGATGAAAGGCTGCTCCTTTTCAAGCACGCGATAAGAAAGGTTGCGGGCTCCCGCGTGGCGTGGTATGGACTGGATACTTCCACGGTTATCACGGAGACAGTGCCGCTCATTCCGGGATATGAATCAAAGGACGAGAAGATCACCAGAAGATAGCAGTTATCAATTGATTCAGGGCGAATTACTGATATCAAAGTTGGATACGTAGGAGATAGTAGTTATCAATTAAGTCATGGTGAATTACTGATATCAAAGTTGGCTATGTAGGAGATAGTAGTTATCAATTAAGCCAGGCGTATTACTGATATCAAAGTTGGATACGTAGAGACAGCAGTTGTTGATTAAGAGGAAACAAAATGCGTTCTAAATATGGAGTAAATAAGGAAATAACAGGTGAATACGATAAGAGTCTTGCAATAAGATGCTCCAACGGAACTTTCGTAGGTGAGGAAGATGACGGTGTCATCGCCTTTAAGGGGGTTCCCTTTGCCAAGCAGCCCGTTGGCGGACTGAGGTGGAAGGAACCCGTAGATGCTCCTGATTCCGATGAGGTTTACGAGGCAAAGTACTTTGGACATACTCCTATCCAATCAGAATGGCCTTCCGAGGTGGCGTCATATTATCCCCAAGGGGAGGACTGTCTGAACCTTAACATTTGGGTTAACCGTGAGAATCGTGAAGAGAAAAAGCCCGTCATGGTATTCTTTCATGGCGGCTCCTACGGCTGGGGAGGAACCAGTGACCCAATATACGACGGGCAAAACCTGGTTAAGCAATACAGTGACATCATTCTAGTCACCGTGGGCTACCGTGTGGGCATAATGGGATTTATCGATCTATCGCCCCTGGATGAGATGGGGGAATACGAAAAGAGCGGAAATCTGGGGCTTCTTGATCAGGTTTGCGGACTTCGATGGATAAAGAAAAACATAAAAGCATTCGGTGGGGACCCGGACAACGTCACCATATGGGGTGAGTCTGCAGGAGCTGGGAGCGTATCTCTTCTTCCTTTGATAGATGGTGTTGGAGGTCTCTTTCATAAGGTGATTTCAGAGAGTGGTTCCGTGGCGCTGACATATAGCACAGAGGAATGTAGGAGGCTGACGGATGCGATTATTAAAGAGGCGAAAGCTGAGACCCTTGATGATCTTCTGAACCTTACGGTGGAGGAACTTAAAGACATTGCGGACAAAGTTGGAGACTACAGTAATTATCCCGAAAGGGATGGAATCGTCCTTCCAAAAGATCCATATGCCGCCTACGAATCGGGACTAAAGACACAATGCGACATGTTGATAGGAACCAACGCCGATGAGGGACGCTATTGGCTAAATGAGATGGGTCTCTATGGCAACAAAACGACAGGACACCTGGCTTATAAGGTTGGGATGCCTCAACTCTATAAGAGCGACGTCGCCAGATTTTCTGCTTCCGACAGAGAAAAGGCGGAGAAATTCATCCAGATGCAGGAGATGGATCGTCCCTGGCAGTATACGGAATTCTATAACGAATTGATTTTTAGAATCCCTGCGCTGAAACAGGCGGAGGAGGTCTCCAAAAACGGCGGAAATGCCTACGTCTACTACTGGACATATCCTTCGGCTCTGGACGAATTACACGCTTGCCACGCTGTGGAACTGGCTTATGTCTTTAGAAATCCTCATATTACAATATATACCGGAGGAGACGTGAATCTGGAGCTGGCGGATAAGGTACAGGATATGTGGACTAATTTTGCCAGAATCGGAAACCCGAGCACAGATGAGTATAACTGGGAACCCTATACTCCGAGCAATCGCAAGACTATGGTAATCGGTGAAGAAATCCATATGGTAGAGAACCTGATGGAGGAAAAGAGAGAACTGATAGAGCCTCTAAGAAAGTACTGGGTAAACGGAACCTATGTGGGAACACTTGAAAGCATGGGAAAGAATTTCATGAAATTTGTTATACCGGTTGCCATTGCCGTTCCCACACTTTTGATAGGTGGTTTTGTAAGGAAACTCTTTAAGGATTTGATTCATTGACACCAATTGTCAAAAACCTTATAATAAACAGGTGATAGATATTGCCCTTTCATAGCTTCGTATGGCATGGTTTGGGTCCTGCGCAATGGGATGCCGCGAACCTTGTCAGGTCCGGAAGGAAGCAG
>CADBSP010000006.1 GCA_902797405.1 uncultured Eubacteriales bacterium
TATCCAGATTGGCTCTCAGATAGTCGGAGAAATCCTCCAGGCACGCGACTGCCTTGTGTGGATCCCTTCGAATGAGCGACTTAATTAAGCGACAACAGCGGAGATAACACCGCATCCGGTCGCGCAGCAACTGCCGGTCGAGCAGACAACACCAGTCGCGCCAACAGCAGCAAGACAACCAGTGCAACTAACGTACCGAAAACAGGTGACGAATCCAATATCATTATCTGGATTGCGCTCCTGCTTGCCACAAGTACAACAGCTATAATCACAAAACGCAGATTCTACAACAAGTAAATCTGTCGTTCACAGTTCCCTATTTAAACCCTCTGGATTCTTCCAGGGGGTTTTTCAGGGTTCGATTCTGGAGATGCTGCGTCTGCCGTATTGAACCTCCTTCTGCTGTATATACAAGACAGGATATGTTTTGGAGACAGTATAATGCGATAAGTATTATAATCATTACCACATAATGCTGTATAAACTCAAAAAAATGGTATTATATGATTAAGCTTTTAGTTTTTATAAAAAGGAATTGGGACTCAGTCAGATTGCTGCCAGCAGTCTGATAAGGAAGTACATATAGGAAAGGCCAAGGAAGAAGAGCACGGTAATAATATGAAGTATAAAACTACTCCGCTTTTCTACGGAGCAAATGAAAATTTCAAAGGAACTGTACGTTTTGTTGTTGAACTGAAAGAGGATGTGGATTTTGAACCGCTCCGGTATGCGGTGGAACAAGTCAAAAAGAGGTATCCATATTTTTCGGTGCAGATTAAAGAAGAAAACGAAGCGTTTGTATTGGTGGATAATGACCGACCTTTTGTGATTTCATTGGATGGCACTTCAAAGTGCCTAAACAGTGAGGAAAGCAATTATCATCTGGTTGCTTTTGGGCTAAAAGATAATAGAATATTTGTTGACTTCAGCCATCTCATAGCTGACGGGAACGGGATCACACCGCTTGTTAAGACTCTCCTTTATTATTACATTGAAAACAAATATGGTACTGATGGAATTGATACAGAGGACATTCGACTCGTTTCGGATTCTGTGCTTGAAGAAGAGTACATTTATCCATTTCCGGATGAGCCGATTGTCATGGAGGATGCGATACCGATTAAACCGAAGGAATACGATCCGCTAACTTTTGATGATGCATTCTTTGATGATGGTGGTCCATACGCCTACCACCTTCAGGTTAGGCAGGAAGATTTGATGAAGTACGCCAAAATAAACGACGGCAGTCCGGTTTCGTTCATTGGCGTAATGATGTATAAGGCTTTGATGAGCCTTTTTCCGGAAACGGAAAAAGATATTCTGATTGAAATTCCGCATGAGTATAGGAAGGCCTTAGGGAGACCTCTTTCCCATGATTCCCTTGTCAGAGTATTTGTGGTAAGGCTTACACCAAAGGATCAAAGCAAGGATATCGAGATGCTTAATACAGCGATTCGTGGACAGATAGTGTTGGGAGGGGATGTGTCGCAGGACATAGAGGCTATTAATGGTTTGATTCAGATGGACGGATACCTGAAGAATCTTTCGTTGGCAGAGAAAAAGCAGGCTCTATGGGACATGCTTTCAAATGTCATGGCTCCACATACAACAGGCATCAGCTATACAGGAAATATTTCCTGGGGCGGTATGGATAAGTATTTGAAAGATGTTTACCCTTATGCCGGTGAAAATAAATTCTCCGGAAGTATCAGTGTGGAGGTTTTTTCTTTTGGTGACTATTTCTCGATTAATGTCATGCAACCAGGAGAGAATCCTGCGCTTATCCAGGAAATGATTAATGCTTTTAGCAAATGCGGTATAAAGTGCAATCTGTCAGGAGAGGAACGATATGCTCTTCCGGACTATTTGATTCCTTAATGCTGAAATTAATCAAAGCGTAGTTGTTTGCTTGGCGTAAAGCATACCTCGTGAGATGCTTGTTTTGATGCGATAATAGATTCAAGTGTTGACAATGGTGGTATAATACTCTCGTAAGACATGGGGATGAAATGGTTTCGACGGGGGTAGAGAAGCCGGATAAGCGAGCCGTGGTTGCTGGATCCACGTAAAAAGCTGGCCGTTAAA
>CADBSP010000007.1 GCA_902797405.1 uncultured Eubacteriales bacterium
GTGAGTACTTCGGATGTGGCACCGGGATCCTTATAGTATTCGAGCATGACCGCTGGACCACGAACCGCGAGCTCTCCCACAGTTCCGCGAGGAACTTCATTTCTTGCAGGTGCGTACTTGGATAAATCAACGAGAGCTCCCGCATTTTCTGAAGCTTTGACCCCATTGGCGGAATTCTCCTTAGCACCTACGCTTCCTTCTTCATCCTCATCAAAGGATTCGACAACCTTGGCTTCCCAACCGTATCCCGGAACACCGATGGCTCCGACCTTTGATATGTTCTCAATCCCCAGGTGGACACATCCGGGACCGAGGGATTCGGATAGACCGTAGTTCGTATCATAATCGTGATTCGGGAAGTATTCCTTCCAGTGGCGAATCATAGATGGCGGTACAGGCTGTGCACCGATATGCATGAGCCTCCACTGATCCAGTTCATAATCCGATAGCTTTAAGTCGCCTCTATCTATCGCGTCCAGAATATCCTGCGCCCACGGAACGAGCAGCCAAACTATGGTGCAGTGCTCGTCGGAGGCGGCCCTTAGGATGTGCTCAGGATGCGTGCCTTTTAGAAGAACTGCAGTTCCGCCGGAGACCAGAGAGCCGAACCAGTGCATCTTTGCTCCCGTATGATAAAGAGGGGGGATGCAGAGGAAAATGTCGTCCTTCTGCTGACCGTGGTGATTCTGCTCAGCCAGTGCTGAATGCATGAGACCTCCATGCCTGTGAAGAATAGCCTTTGGAAAGCCCGTGGTTCCGGATGAGAAATAGATTGCAGCCAGGTCGTCGTCTGCGAGCTCCATTGCGGGAGCCTTGCTAGAGTAGTTGGATGTCTCCATCGGGAAGCTCTCTGCAAAGTCCGGGCATTTGGATCCCATGTAAAAGAGCAGACGATGATTGGATAGCTTCTCATGTATCTCCTCGATACGCTCGGTGAACTCCGGTCCAAAGATCAAAATCTCTATGTCCGCCAAATTTACGCAATAATCTATTTCATCAGCAGAATATCTGTAGTTAAGGGGAACCGCCACTGCGCCGGATTTCAGAATGCCGAAATAGATAGGAAGCCACTCCAGACAGTTCATGAGAAGTATTCCTACTTTTTCGCCCTTCTTTACACCGCGGCCGATCATCGCATTCGCGACACGGTTCGCCTTTTCATCAAAGATCTTCCAAGTGATATCCAATCTATATGGTCCCGCAGCCGAAGGCTCCATGAGGCCGGATTCCTTCCAAGACTTAAACTGCTTGGCGCTGACCTCGGGGTTAACCTCGACAAGTGCGATATCGTCAGGATAATTCTTTGCATTAAACTCTAAAAATTCAGTAATAGCCATAACACGTTTCCCTCTTTTTGTTTTGATAATTGTTTTGATACTAAAGCGCCCTTTTATGTATAAATCGTGGCCACGCAGGGACGCCAAAACGTAAATAATATGCAAATAATAATACTCTAAAATACTAAAGAATTCAATTAAAATCGTTTGCGTTACAAAACAAAACCATAAAAGACATCAAAACAAATGACCTTTGCTAAAAATTATGACAAGTCCAGAGGAATAATTTAAAGTATACGAAAAAGAGGTCCGCTAAAAACATGTATAAAATGGGGATTAATGTGGTATAATACCAAGGTGTGTAAGGAGAAACTTATTCCGAATGACAAGCAGAAAAGCAACTTTTAAAAATGTTAAGCAAAACAGAATCATAGCAGGTATCATGATTGGTTTGATGCTTTTTGTTGTTGCGCTTTCCGTCTTCTATGTCATCGAGGAAGCGGGCCATGATTGTCACGACGAACATTGTCCTATCTGTGCTTACATTCACCAGTTCAAAACAGCCACAGAGAATCTGGCTCTGGGCTTAATTGGAATTTCAACAGTCATTTCTTTAGCCCTCATACTACGTGCTGTTTCTGCTTCAGCATCAAAAAACTATTCCAGGGGCACTCTCATAGAACAGAAAATCAGAATAAATTGCTGAACCTTTAACTTATCATTTTTTACTAAGCATTGATGCATTTTTCTTTTGCCGTTTAAGCAATTATTAAGCATTGGTGCATAATTAATTTGAATATTAACCAAATGAATTAAGTTGGAGGTTTATTTATTATGAAAAGGATACTTGCTATTTTTATTGCAACCATTTTTGTGGTGGCATCGTTATCTTCTTGTGGTGCGGGAAAGCCTGCAGAAAGCTCGGCTGCACCGACAGAAACCCAAGCGGCACCTGCAGAAACACCGGAAGAAAACAAGAATATTAAAATCATAACCACAATCTTCCCTGAATACGACTGGGTCAGCAATGTCCTGGGTGAAGAACTGGGTAATACCGAACTAACCATGCTTCTGGATAACGGAGTGGATCTTCACAATTATCAGCCAACAGTTGACGACATCGTCAGGATTTCCAATTGCGATCTCTTCATCTATGTTGGCGGTGAGTCGGACGAATGGGTTGAGGCTGCGTTAAAAGAATCTTCAAACGAAAAGCGAATAGTTCTCAATCTAATGGAGGTTCTTGGAGACGCCGTCAAAGAGGAGGAAATAAAAGAGGGCATGGAAGCCGAAGACCACGATCATGAGCATGAGAACGAAGAAGGTGAAGCCCATGAAGAAGAGCATGAAGGAGAAGCCCACGAAGAAGGCGAAGCTCATGAAGAAGAGCATGAAGGAGAAGCCCACGAAGAAGGAGAAGCCCATGAAGAAGAGTATGAAGGAGAAGCCCACGATCATGAGCATGAAGGCGAACTGGATGAGCATGTTTGGCTTTCCCTTAGAAATGCACAGGTCCTGGTAAGCGTAATTAGCGATGCCCTCTCAGAAATAGATTCTGAAAATGCAGACCTATATAAGAAGAATGCCGATGAATATAACGCCAAACTGGCAGCGCTGGATAAGGAGTATCAGGAAGCAGTGGTAGGAGCATCAAAGAGAACTTTGCTCTTCGGAGATCGCTTCCCCTTCCGCTACTTAACCGATGACTACGGACTGGATTACTATGCCGCCTTTGTTGGCTGCTCCGCAGAGACGGAAGCAAGCTTCGAAACCATTAAGTTCCTGGCGGATAAAACCGATGAGCTGGCTCTTAACTCCGTAATCACAATAGAGGGAACGGACCACAGAATAGCGGAGACAATAGTTCAGACAACAGCGTCTAAAGACCAACAGATTCTGTCTCTGGATTCCATGCAGTCCATCACATCAAAGGACGTAGAGGGCGGTGCCACCTACATTTCCATAATGGAAGGAAACCTGGAGGTCTTAAAAGAAGCATTAAAATAAATCGAAATGATTCAGAAGAACAAACTTAGAAGAACAAACATTGAAGATTAAGTTATAGAAGGAATGAACCTTCTATTCGAATTATCGGAGGAGATTATGTCTTTTCTAACAGTTAGGAATCTGTCGCTGGGATACGATTCCGAGAAAATAGTGGAGGATTTAAACTTCCAAGTTGATCCCGGGGATTACCTCTGCATTGTAGGGGAGAATGGATCCGGAAAAAGCACCTTAATGAGAACCCTCCTGAATCTGCAGCAACCCATGGAAGGAGAAATCATCATGGGGGAAGACCTTAGTAGGCAGGAGATAGGATACCTTCCACAGCAAACCATCGTCCAGAAGGACTTCCCCGCATCAGTGAGAGAAATAGTTCTTTCGGGATGTCAGGGTCGCCGCGGATTAAAGCCTTTTTACAGCAAAGAGGATAAAAGGCTTGCAGAGGAAAACATGTCTCGCATGGGAATTACCGAATTGGCAAATAGATGCTACAGAAATCTATCCGGAGGCCAGCAACAAAGAGTACTCCTGGCCAGAGCCCTCTGTGCCACCAGCAAAGTCTTGCTCCTGGATGAACCGGTTTCTGGACTGGACCCCAAGGTCACCCTGGAAATGTACAATCTGATTTCGGAGCTAAACCGGGATGGTACAACCATCATCATGATTTCTCATGATATTGGAGCAGCGGTTAGATATGCCAGTCATATTCTCCACATAGGTAAGAAATTATTCTTTGGAACCACAGAGGAATATTTGAAAAGCGATATCGGAAGGTTCTTCCTGGAGCAGGACACCAAGGGAGGTGAAGATAATGTTTGATTCTATTATTGAATA
>CADBSP010000008.1 GCA_902797405.1 uncultured Eubacteriales bacterium
ACGGAGGTTGGAAAAGCAAGGGCCTATGAACTGGAAGATGAGAGAAACGAAAGATTTGCCAAGCCATTTGCTAACCTAAACGATCAGGAAAAGGACCAGCTGCTGAAACTCTTGGAAAAGCTGATAACACCGGTTGAAGAGTAATGCTCGTTAGATTGGGAAATGTATGATATGAACAATAGCCCTGTTGTGATAGTCGCAATAGGACTATTATATTCCGATGATAGAAAGAGAAAAGAGAAGTAGCAAATAGAAAAGGGTATCGTCAAATAGAAAAGCAAAGCGCCAAATAGAAAATAGAATTGCCAAATAGAAAAGTAAAGCACCAAATAGAAAAGCAAAATGCCAAATAGAAAAGTAAAGCACCAAATAGAAAAGCAAAATGCCAAATAGAAAAGTAATGTGCCAAACACAAAATGAGGAGGGGTGGCGTTTGCTGTGCCGTATTTTAAGGGCTATATGGTGAAGTATGGAGAGTAGTAAAGATGTTATTTGGTGAAACCAAAGATTGAATTCATATCACATTTGTATAATTCGCAAAGTGTAAGGAGCAGGGATACAGTTGGATTCTGTGTCCCTTTTTCAATGCGATTATAAGAGTAAACAGAAATATCAATGCCAGATATTTGAAGCTTTTTAACCAAATCTGTTTGTTTTAATCCAGATCTTTCTCTTAAATCTTTAAGGTTATTTCCAATACTAATATCACTGACTTGAATAACTCTATCTGATTTACGTATCTTCATTTTAATTGCGCCTCCATGCAATGATTGTAGAATGCAAAATGAAGAAATTATTGCACGAGAACGCAATTGCGATATATAATCTAGACAGGATCCGAATGTAACTGGATGTGGAGGTTTGTTATGAGGAAAGGGAAAGTAAGTGTAATTTTAGTGGTAGCGCTGATGTTAGTATTGGCGCTTAGTGGCTGCTCGAATAAAGCAGAAGCCGCGAAAGAGCCAGAGCCGGAAGTGGTAGAGGAAGAAGTTGTTGAAGAAGCGGAAGTCGAAGAAGCTGTCGTGAGCGAAGCTGAAGAGATGGAAGAAATTGAGGAATCTATAACCGAACAAGTAGAGAGTAATAATGACGATATTTCTGGGCTAGAATGTTCCGAGGAATGGGCGAGGCAGAAAAAAGGTATTTATGTAAAACGTGATGGTAAACTGTACAGTGTAAGTAATTGGGTGGAAGGAACAAACCAATCTTTTGGATGGAAGAATTATTACTCCAATGAGACAAAGCTATACGAATCAGATTATTATAATTCGATAAGAATATACGGTATAATGTCATATGAAGAAGTTCCAATAGTTACTGTTAGAGAGGGTGACATATTGCTTGGGTTTGGATTCAAAACAATTGATCTAACGAGTGTAGGATTTTATGGATATTCTATTCCGATAAAAGAGTATAAGGATATTGATGGAAGTTATAATATTGTTGATGATTACGATGGGCCTGCTTCTACGACTTGGAGAAATTTTGAGCAGTTTACGATAGAACATAATCGTGACAGTGCCATTATAGATGATTATCGTGATTTAGATTATCGTGATGGCTATACTGTGTCTTGGTTTCAGGGGACGAATTATCATAAATATATTGTAGCCGCAGATAGCCTTTTTTACCGCCTAGAAGAAGAAAGGCCAGAATATACATTAGATGGCCAACTATCTAAAGAGAGTTATGCGTATTTTGATTTTTCTAATATACCACCAGGTCTTTATTTGATCGAGTCGTCGATTGCCTGTTATGGTGTAATCGCTGTTGAGTGATGAGAAAAAAATAAGCGCCGAGATTCGGAAGCGCCGAGATTCGGCGCTTTTAAAATGTAAATGGACTTAGTAATATCTTGACTGTATACAATTTTATGTATATAATTATATCGTAAAATTGATATGGAGGTAGAATATGATTATTAAACCATCTGCTGCGCTTAGGAATGAATATTCTGTAATCTCTGAGATGGCGAAAGAAACCGGAGAGCCAATATATATCACCAAAAATGGCGAGGGTGATATGGTTTTGATGAGCATTGAAGCCTATGAGCGAAGGGAAGCAATCTTCAAGCTTAGAGCAAAGGTGTTACAGGCAGAGGATGAGCGCCTTAGAGGCGAAAAGGCGTATACTGGCGATGAGGTTTGGAGGATGCTTTATGAAGCGTAAGGCTCTTGATATATTGTATCTTCCGACTGCGGTAAATGATTTGAAGCAAATAAGGGATTGGTATGAGGTAAGGTTTAGTAAGGAAACATCGAGAAAGGTTCTAGATTCAATAAGATCGACAATTGATAGACTTGCAAAGCATCCGCATTCAGGATCATTGACACCGGATGAATACATGAATCTTCAAGGATATCGGATGGTAGTGTGTGAAAAGCAGATTGCGATATATAGAGTGATAGATAAAACAGTATATATCTACCACGTCGCAGACACTCGAAGCGATTATAGTAAACTGTTCTATTATCCGAATTATGCTCATGAAGTTGAACGTGAGTACAATCAATCAAAATGAAGAGAGCAAATGAAGATGAAGAGGGATGAAGAGGGAGCCAGGCTCCCTCTTTTGCTTTACAAACGTTTGTTCTTGGTGTATAATGAGCTTAAATCATTGAAAAATATGGGTTCCTCCAAGGGTTTGGATACGATGGGACGTATGTATAATTCTTTAAACGATAAGGAGGAACAATATGAAAAAGAATGAAATTGTACTGTTTGAGACTGCGGACAAGGCTATAACTCTAGAGGTGCCATTGCGGGACGAAACGGTTTGGCTCACACGAACACAAATGGCGGAATTATTTGAACGAGATGTAAAGACAATAGGTAAACACGTCAATAATGCACTAAAGGAAGAGGCTGCTGAGGCAACTGTCGCAAAAATTGCGACAGTTCAGCAAGAAGGTAATAGACTTGTTGAAAGAATGTTGGAATATTATAGCTTGGACGTAATCATCTCTGTGGGATATCGTGTTAAGTCCCAGCGAGGTGTTGAATTCCGCCGATGGGCAAACAAGGTACTAAAAAGCTATATTCTGAGAGGGTACGCTAGAAATGATAAACGGCTTTCCCAGTTAGGAGAAGTACTTCGGGTTATGAAAAGAGCAGAAAACAAATTAGATGCTAAACAAGTGCTTTCTGTAATAGAAAGCTACAGCAAAGCGCTGGAAATGCTTGATGAATATGATCATCAGACGATGATAAAACCAAAGGGCAATCCGGCAACCTACGTTCTGTCGTACGATGAGTGTCGGGAAGTCATTAATCAGATGAGCTTTTCCGCAGATAGTGATTTGTTTGGTAACGAGAAGGACGAGTCTTTCAAAGGTTCGATAGGCGCAATATATCAAAGCTTTGGTGGTGAGGATGTTTATCCGAGCCTGGAAGAGAAGGCTGCGAATCTTCTTTATTTTGTTACGAAGAATCATAGCTTTTCTGATGGGAATAAGCGGATTGCGGCTACCATGTTCCTTTATTTCCTGGATAAAAATAATGCGCTGTTTATTGATGGAGAGAAACGTATTGCTGACTTTACCTTGGTTGCTCTTACGATTATGATAGCTGAATCAAATCCTAAAGAGAAGGAAATGATGATTAACGTTATAATGAATTGCTTGCAATAATCAATCGGAGGGTATTATAATGACAGGATTTAAAACACCGAAGGGTTTAAACGATAGAGAGGTAGTTATAATTGAAGCAGGTGAAAAAGCTCGTGAACAACACGGTTGTGGATGGGGAAGCACCTTCAAAACAATTACAAGTGAGCAGATCGAAGCGCTTTTAACTGGGAAACAGTTGGCATTTAGTGTAATGGACGAATATGTTGTTTTTATAGAAAAGGAAAATTAGTATAGAGCAAATGGCTAACGAAATTGTTATAAAGAATGCGAATGAGAATAACCTTAGGAATTTCAGTGTGAGGATTCCGAGGGATAAGCTGGTGGTGCTTACCGGACTTTCGGGGTCCGGTAAGTCGTCTCTGGCTTTTGATACGATATATGCTGAGGGGCAGAGGAGATACGTTGAGAGTTTGTCGTCGTATGCCAGGCAGTTCCTGGGACAGATGGATAAGCCCAATGTGGAGCAGATTGATGGGCTGTCGCCGGCCATATCAATCGATCAAAAGACGACGAGCAAAAACCCCAGGTCAACTGTTGGTACGGTGACGGAGATTCACGACTATCTTCGCCTTATGTATGCAAGGGTTGGTGTGCCTCACTGTCCGGTCTGCGGGCGCGAGATCAGTAGTCAAAGCGTGGACCAGGTGGTGGATTCCATCATGGAGTTTCCGGAAGGAACGAAGCTGATTATACTGGCGCCCCTGGTTCGCGGAAGAAAGGGGATGCATGAAAAGATCCTCGCGCGCATAGTTAAGGACGGTTATACCCGCGCCAGAATCGACGGAGAAATCGTGCAGATGTACGCTGCGACGGAGGACGGTGGAGCGGCAGGTGCGGATAGTGGATTTGGAGGAGCAGCCGGTGCTAGTGCTGATGATTTTGATGGTGGATCCGGCGCAGGAAAATCAGCGCAGGTTGTCGACGAGGATGGTCGCCCGATTAAATTAGAGAAAAACAATAAGCATACCATAGAAATCGTGGTGGACAGAATCGTCATCAAAGAAGGTCAGGAGGGCCGTATTGCAGAGGCTGTGGAGCTTGCGATGAAGGAGGGCGACGGGCTTTGTATAGCGAACTTCCAGGACCAGGATTACAAGTCCGAGAGAATGTATTCCAGCAAATTTGCCTGCCCGGATCACGGCGTTGCAATAGAGTCCATGGAGCCAAGGTCCTTCTCTTTTAACAGTCCCTTCGGCGCCTGTCCAACATGCGCTGGTCTTGGATTTACCGAGACTGTGGACAGAGAAAAGACCATCGACATGGAGGGGTCAATCAACATGGGCGCCTTCAGAAAGATATACGGCACCATGGAGTTCTCCAGTTACTATAAGAAGAAGGCGGAGGTCCTGGCTGAGGACTATTCCAACAGAACGGGCTATCCTATTCATGACCTTCTCTATAGGCCCTACGGCGAACTACCAAAGGACTTCCAGAAGGAAATAGAATACGGGACCGGCGACAGAGCCATCAAGTATACATACAGGAATTCCAGCGGCAAAATGGCCATGCGCGAGCATCCCTTCGAAGGCGTAGTTTCCAGCATGGAGAGGCGCTATAGAGAAACGGGCTCCGACGCCATGCGGGAATGGATGTCCAGATACATGCATACCAAAGGTTGCCCAGACTGCAAAGGTAAGAGACTCAAACCTGAAGTTCTGGCGGTTACGGTGGGCGGTAAAAACATCGCAGAGTTTTCCGAGATGTCTGTTCGCGATGCACTTACCTTCACGGAGAACCTAAAGTTAAACAAAAAAGACGCCATGATTGCGGAGCAAATCATCAAAGAAATTCGCGCCAGGCTTTCCTTCTTGGTTAATGTTGGTTTGGAGTATCTGACGCTTTCTCGTGCATCTGGGACTTTGTCCGGTGGCGAATCCCAGAGAATCAGGCTGGCAACGCAAATCGGTTCCAGCTTAATGGGGGTTCTCTATATTTTGGATGAACCCAGCATCGGTCTCCACCAAAGAGATAACGGTAAGCTCCTTAAAACCTTGAGGCAGCTCACTGACCTGGGGAACACGCTTATAGTTGTAGAGCATGACGAGGAAACCATGTACGCCGCGGACCACATCGTGGACATCGGTCCTGGTGCAGGAATCCACGGAGGAAAACTGGTCTGTCAGGGAACCGTCGACGACATAAAAGCTTGCAAGAAATCTATTACAGGCCAATATCTGTCCGGAGAAAAGCAAATTCCTATTCCGCTGATTCGTCGTCCCGGAAATGGAAACAATATCACAATAAAAGGCGCACGTGCCAACAATCTTCAGAATATTGACGTGGATATTCCGCTGGGGAAATTCGTATGTGTAACGGGAGTATCGGGCTCCGGAAAGAGCAGCCTTATTAACGAAATCCTGAACAAAGGTGCGGGTAGAGCCCTGGGTCTGGTTGGTCCCGACCCAGGTGAACACGACGAAATCACCGGCCTAGAAAACATAGATAAGATAATCGATATCGACCAAAGCCCAATAGGTAGAACTCCCCGATCCAATCCGGCCACATATACAAAGATGTTCGACAAAATTCGAGATCTATATGCGGCCCTTCCTGAAGCGAAAATCCGCGGATACAATAAAGGCCGTTTCAGCTTTAACGTCAAGGGCGGTCGCTGCGAGGCCTGCTCCGGCGACGGCATAATAAAAATAGAAATGCACTTCCTGCCGGATGTCTATGTTCCATGCGAGGTCTGTAAGGGTCGCCGCTACAACAGAGAAACCCTGGAGGTTAAGTATAAAGGAAAGAGCATCTTTGACGTTCTGGATATGACTGTGACGGAGGGATTGGAATTCTTTAAGAACCTGCCGGGAATCCATAGACATCTTCAGACTCTGGACGATGTGGGCCTGGGATATATCAAAATCGGGCAGCCGTCGACCCAGTTATCCGGCGGTGAAGCACAGAGAGTTAAACTGGCAACGGAACTCAGTAAACGCGATACCGGAAACACGCTTTATATCCTGGACGAACCCACGACGGGACTTCACTTTGCTGATGTGGATAAACTGATTCAGGTGCTGCAGAGGCTTGTGGACGGAGGAAATACCGTCGTGGTAATCGAGCACAACCTGGACGTAATAAAATGCGCCGATCACATAATTGACTTGGGTCCAGAAGGCGGTGACAAGGGCGGAACAATTGTGGCAATTGGAACTCCTGAAGAAGTAGCAAGGAACAAGAAGAGTTACACGGGACAGTATTTGAAGAAACTACTGAAATAGTTGAAATAATTGAAATAAACAGAAGACTACTAAGAATCCTAGGCCATAGATTGATAGACTATTGTTTATAGTTGAATGAACAATAAGAAACCTTTAAGATTCATAGGCTATAGAATGATAAACTGCTGAAATAGTT
Organism: uncultured Eubacteriales bacterium; assembly: GCA_902797405.1. Lineage (GTDB taxonomy): Bacteria > Bacillota > Clostridia > Peptostreptococcales > Anaerovoracaceae > Eubacterium_B. The sequence continues at coordinate 6,987 of CADBSP010000008.1, forward strand.
GAACTGAAAGAGTAATAGCAAAGTATGAAATATGTGCCATATAGCGTGCTAAAATATATTGCATATATCAGCATGTTCATTGACCATCTGGCGGTTTTATTAAACCGGAATCATTTGGTTGATGGAAATTTGTACTGGGTTATGAGGGGAATAGGCCGATTGGCATTCCCTCTCTTTCTTTTCTTTTTGGTTGTGGGTGTGAAGCACACCAAATCCAAAACGCAATACCCGGGACGTTTAGCCGCCTTGGCTATAGTATCCGAAGTGCCTTACGATTTATATTTTTATAAAGGCTTTCCAAACTGGGATCATCAAAACATTTTCTTTGAATTATTTGTTTGCTTATTACTCCTCGTTTTATTCGAAGGTTTTTTACCATGCAACAAAGGAAGCAATTCCTGTGCAGTCAAGCCATGGTCGGATGTTGCCTCAATCAATCAGAGTTCGGAACCCAGCAGTGCTGACCCGCTCGCCGATAAGGCAGAAATTATGCATGAATTTGAGCCTCATTTGTCCAAGCTGCATTCAGATAAAGCTGAAACTGATTTCTGCCCGGCATATATAGTTTTATTGACCGCTATTATGTGTGCGCCGGCATACTTTCTTCACTTTTCTTACGGATACAAGGGAGTGATTGCCACTGCATTTTTATATAAATTCTATCAGGCGCGAGAGCTCCAGCACCAAAAGCAATATCAACGCAACAGATTCAGAAATAAAAACCAATATCAAAGCTCACTTCATAGTAGTTTGCATCCTGTCGCTAAATCGGACTCGAGCCCGACTAGTGAATCAGGGGAGGTGCAGTCAAAAGACTTTATCCTGCAACTGGTATATCTGTGCCTTGCCTGCGCAGCTTTGATTATCAAATCAACGAAGATTCAGTATGCTTGTTTTGCTGTAATTCCACTGGTACTTTTCAGCAAAAGTACGCGACAATCCCGAAGCAAAGCCCTTCAGATTGCTTTATATCTATTCTATCCCGCCCATATTCTCCTTCTTTACGCAATCGAAAAAGCCTTGTTCTAGTGGCATGCCCTTTTTTTGATATTTTTCTCTTTTTATCGTATAATGGTAAAGTTATGAAAATGTTAGATTTTTTAGAAAAAGACAGAGAACATCTCATCACAGAACTGGCTAAGGCACAGGTGCCTGAAAAGGCGACGACAGTTCTGGAGAATGAGATGGACAAGCTCCTGCTTCGTTACAACGAACAGTGTGACAACGAACGAGAAAGAGACACCGCAGCATATATGATGCAGGCAGTGCGACTTGCTATGCCTATGGTTGACTCCATAGGAGAGACCAAGGTTTGGGAAAGAGACTTGGGAGGAGCCGGAGCGAAAAGGACGATACCTGCGCTGATACTTTTTGTGATTGGAGTTGTTCTTTTGGTTTTGACCTTGATACCGAATCCTGCAATAGAGGAGGTTAGCAACCTCACCGGTATGACAACCTCCGATACAACCAGGTATGGCTTCGGCATAATCGGAATCGTCCTGGCGGCACTGGCTGGATATATTTATGGAAAGCCTGTAAAAGCAGGAAAGAAAGAGCAACAAGTAGAAGTAAGAATCGATTCCGAAAAGACTTACAGAAACCTTAGAACCGCCATTCTTTCAGTGGATCAGAGTTTGGAAGAAGTCCAGGCTGCAGAGCGTTGGGCCAAACGTGAGAAAGCAGGATACATAGAAGATAAACCGGCGACATCTGCGGAGATTGATCTTTTCTCTGACCTCTTGGCTGCTTCATACAGCAAAGACGCGGAATACGCCATGGAGAAAATAAACGATGTGAAGTACTTCCTCCATAAGCAGCAAATCGACGTGGTGGACTATAGCGATGCCACAAAGAACTATTTTGATTTAATGCCCGGGAAGCAGGTGGGAACAATTAGACCTGCGCTTGTGGCGGATGGAAAACTGTTGAAAAAAGGTTTGGCCTCATCGGGTAAATAGTTAATTCGCAGGAGAATACATGGATCGTTTTTTTGGATTTGACCTAGGCGACGCTGAGAGCGCCGTTGCCAGATTGAATAAAGAAGACCAGGTAACCCCGGAAATGCTGACGGTGGTCGGTGAACAAAGCTTCATCACTGCATATGCACAGCTTTCCTCCGGGGAACTTTTAATTGGAGAAAAAGCTTGTTATACCGACGGTGCGATGAAGCGAAAACTCAGATTCAAGAGCAGATTCCTTACAGACAGCACCGTAGCAAACGACGTAAAGAGTTTTGCCGGAGGTGTTTTGGGAGAACTCTATGGAAGCGGCGATTTGATAAAGAACGAGGATTGCAGCTTCTATATAGGTTGTCCTGCAGGCTGGGATAAGAATACGCGCGAACATTATCGCGAGATTTTCGAGCAGGTAGGATATCCACCGGCAAAAATCATTTCCGAATCACGTGCAGCCATGGTGAGTGCAACTCAATCAAAACACCTCCAGGTAGGGTTAGATATTCTATCAAAACCGGTCCTGGTAGTGGACATCGGTTCATCCACAACTGACTTTGCTTACATAATGGGAGGCAAGGAAGTTGAAATGCAAACTGCGGGTGAGGTGGTTCTGGGCGGTGGACTTATGGATGAGATTCTTTTGGAGGAGTCCATAGAAGGTGCCAATCCCTTGTTCAAAAAGAAGATTCGTCAGACTCTGGAAGAAAGCGAACCTTGGCGTTCATATTGTGAGTTTGCCGCACGTCGTTTAAAGGAAAAATACTTTTCCGACGAAGAGTATTGGAGCAACAACGAGTGTAAGGAAAGCCTGGTGATTCAATATAGCAGACCTCTTAAACTCACACTCAAAATGGATAAAAACATCGCCAGCAAATTGCTTAACAAAAATCTGGTAAAGCTTGGCGGCAAGTCCTTTAAAGAAGTCTTCATCCAAGCGCTACGCGATGTGAAGGAAAACATTACAGGGTCCCAACCGGAACTTATCTTCCTGACGGGAGGCGTCAGCAAACTTCCTGCAATCAGAGATTGGTGCACCGCGGTATTTAGCGACGCTATTGTTGTCTCCGGTTCTGAGCCAGAGTTTTCAGTTGCAAGAGGACTCGCTTACTGCGGAAGAATTGATGAAGACATGAGGGAATTCCGCGCTGACCTGGAGGAACTGACCAAGTCGTCCAAGATTGAGAAAATAGTTAGAACCCACATCAATCAACTCTATAAAGATGCAGTGGACACTTTGATAGAACCAATTCTAACAAAGGTAGCAATGCCGATCTTTGATAGATGGAGGGCGGGAGAAATCAGAAAGCTGTCGGATACAGATGAAGAACTCCAGAGAGGAGTCGCTGCATATATTAAGTCCGATGAAGCCAGAGAACTTTTGGCAGGTCCGATAACTTCATGGCTTAAGCCGGTTGCAGAAGACTTGGAAGAATTCACGGTTCCAATATGCGTTAACCATAGGGTTCCCTATACGGCACTTAGCTTTAAGTCTTATCTCTCCGCGTCAGATATAGATATAAAGGTTGATGCTAAAAACATCTTTGCAGTTGAGGAGATGACTTGGCTCATAGATTCCCTAGTTACGGTTTTGGTCGGACTTATAATTGCGGCAATTGATGTTGTGCCATTCCTGGCAGGGCCTGAGGGAATTATCGTTGGAGTTATTGCGTCTGCAGTAATTCTGATACTTGGAAAGGATCGGATGGAGGCAAGACTATTGGAGACTGATATTCCGAATCCGCTTAGAAAACTGATCCCAAAGAATACATTTAAATCCCGCATGGATAATATAAGTGCGGATGTGAAGAAGAGCTTTTACGCAAGTTTGGAACAGGAAAAGAATGATGAAATCACCGAGCGTATGGTGAATGAAATATCTGCACAGATTGAGCAGACGCTAATCAAGATGGCAGAAGTGGTGGAAATCCCACTTGGCTAAGAAAATGCAATTCGCATGATAAAAAGCGAATGGTAATCAAGCGAATGATAATCAGGAGGAGAAATGTTTAGAGAACAAAACCTAACCATGCTTACGGACTTTTATGAGATAACCATGGCAAATGGGTATCTGGAGTCGGGTTTAGGCGACAAAACCGCATACTTTGACATGTTCTTTAGAAGAGTACCGGACGGAGGTGGCTTTGCCATCATGGCAGGTATTCAGCAGGTTTGCGATTATTTGGAAAGCTTGAAATTCACTGATAGGGACATAGAGTACCTCAGGGAAAAGAAGTTATTCAGTGAACAATTCCTGGAGTATCTGAGAAATTTCGAATTCAAATGCGATGTTTGGGCAGTACCGGAAGGAACTCCGATTTTTCCTCATGAACCGATTATTACGGTTAGAGGACCGGTCATGCAAGCCCAGTTTATTGAGACTATGCTTCTCCTCATTGTTAATCATCAAAGCCTCGTCGCAACAAAGGCAAACCGCATAGTGCGCGCCGCTCAGGGCCGTCCTGTCATGGAGTTCGGAACCCGCCGCGCTCACGGGATTGCATCCGCACTTCACGGTGCCAGAGCTGCATACATAGGAGGATGCGCAGGAACTGCCTGCGCCAAGGCTGCAGAGGACTATGGCTTCCCGACCATGGGAACTATGGCTCACAGCTGGGTGCAGATGTTCTCGGACGAATATGAAGCATTTAAAAAATACGCTGAAATCTATCCGGATAACTGCACTTTGTTGGTGGATACATTCAATGTATTGAAGTCCGGCGTACCGGCAGCCATCAAAGTGTTTAAAGAGATGAAGCCCAGTCATATGGCTATCAGAATCGACAGCGGCGACATCACTTACCTTACGCAAGAGTCCCGCAAGATGCTTGACGATGCAGGGCTTCAGGATTGCCAGATCACAATAAGCAATTCCCTGGATGAATATATCATTCGTGAAGTTCTGATAGAAGGTGCCAAGGTTGACGCCTTTGGTGTAGGAGAGAGGCTCATTACAGCAAAGTCAGAACCGGTATTCGGCGGAGTCTACAAGCTGGCAGGATTGGAAGTGGACGGTGAGATAATCCCGAAGATCAAGATCTCTGAAAATGTTGAAAAAATAACGAATCCGGGATTCAAAACTCTTTACCGCCTCTACGACAAAGAAAACGGAAAGGCTTTAGCTGACATCATAACCTTGGACGGAGAAGTCATTCCTGAAGATGATGAATACGAAATCTTCGACCCGCGCGCCATTTGGAAAAAGAAGAAAGTTAAAAACTTTACAGCTAAAAACCTTCGCGTACAGATTTTCAAAGAAGGTAAACTGGTCTATGATAATCCAACTGTGGATGAGATAAAGGAGTACTGCAAGGAGCAGGTGAATACCCTTTGGCCGCAAATGCTTCGTTTCGAAAATCCGCAGACCTACTACGTAGACCTCTCCAAGGATCTGTACGATATGAAGCAGAGACTAATTAACGAGCATCACGAAGACTGATGAAAGAGTAAGACGAAGATCAGACTGCGACAAAACCGCAAATGAGCAGAGGGTGAAGTGCGTTAGGCGGAGTGCCCACTACGCGGTCTTTAAAAATTTGGTTACAATTGCCCGAAAATAAAAGCAAGACCTTCGTTGGATGTGTGAACCTGTTTGAGCCCAGAGGGCGAGTTGTTCACACTCCCGAAGGTCTAATTTTATTGAGGTTGCAATTGTCCAAGTTTTTAACAAGCGCGTAGTTGGTACTTTGCTTAACTTAGCGAACGTTCTGCTTGTAGCCAAATCTTTAAAGAGTGCTGGTTTGCGGTTTTGTCGCGTTTAGTGAGCGTTTATCTTTTATTGCTGGCGTTTAGCACGTTTTTAATTTTGTGCTGAACCATGCGTGTGATTGCATCACGAGCAGGACCCAGGTACTTTCTCGGATCGAATTCTGCAGGATTCTCTACGAGTATGCGGCGAATTTCTGCAGTCATAGCCAGGCGTAAATCGGTATCGATGTTAACCTTGCATATTCCCCATTTGGTGGACTCCCTGATCATGTCTTCAGGAACGCCCTGGGCTCCCGGGATTTCGCCTCCGAACTGATTGCATCTTTCTACGAACTCAGGAAGAACCGTGGATGCTCCGTGTAGTACTAGTGGTGTGTCAGGAATAAGTTTATGTATTTCTTTTAATCTTTCGAAATCCAGGTAAGGCTCGCCCTTGAATTTATAAGCGCCGTGACTGGTTCCGATGGCAATTGCCAGGGAGTCAACACCGGTTCTTTCTACGAATTCGGCTGCTTCATCGGGATCGGTGAATGTGGCTGAACGAGCGTCGACCTTTATGTTATCTTCTACACCGGCCAACTTACCAAGCTCGGCCTCAACAACAACACCATGATCGTGTGCATAGTCAACAACCTGTTTTGTAAGAGCTATGTTTTCTTCGAAAGGATGCTTGGAACCATCAACCATTACAGAAGTGAATCCGCCATCCACACAGGATTTACAGATATCAAAGTCTTCGCCGTGATCCAGATGTAGACAAACGTCCAGTCCGGTGTCTTCGATTGCAGCCTCAACAAGCTTCGTCAGATAAACCGGCTTGGCGTATTTTCTGGCTCCTGCGGATACCTGCAAAATCAAAGGAGCATTCTCTTCC
>CADBSP010000009.1 GCA_902797405.1 uncultured Eubacteriales bacterium
CTAGCCGCTGGATCAGGCTCATCCATATCCGGATACTCTGTTCCCATGTATTCAATAACTGCTATAGAACGATAAAAATCCTCGCACTGAGATAGGGCTCTATCGCTGTAAAGCCGCACACCCAAAGCAAGGATCATGGAAAGGGTAAGGCCAAGTATGGTCCCCGCGAACAAAACCGTCCGCCCCTTTGCTCTAATATTGGATTTTATACCATTCCTAACAAACATCAATTACATGATATACCTACATACTTTCAAACGCAAGGATAGTCACTTTAACATCTTTTAACAATTACCAAAAAAAGAAGCGGGCTTATACGTCCACTTCTTCTCATACTTAGCTAATACGATTATTAACAACTTCGTTTTATTCACCGATTTCTTCCAAGACTCCTGCGTAAACCTTTTTGGCACCTTCTTCGACTTCTCTCAGAACTTCCTCACATTCTGTCTTATATGCAGCGCCCTTTTCTTTGTCCTTTAGGGAACCGGCATTAATTAATACGTTCAGCCATGCACCTTTTGCTGCAGCTTCTGCAGAGAGCGCGGCAACACCCAAATCGCTCGCAGCGTTTGTGTTATAGTTCTCGCTAATCTTTTGGATTACTCGGATTGCATCGCGTGCCAAGAGCATAACCTCTCTCGGAGATTCCAAGCATGCCAGGAGTCCATCCTGAATAGCTGCGCTTCTTGCTGCTTTCTCATCATCGGTTTCTTTTGGCATAGAAAAAGCGTTTGCGACCTTCATGAACGCTTCTGTATCTTTGTCCGTCATAACGAGAAGCTTTTCTTTAAGGTCAGCTGCTTCAGCTTTTAATCCGCTTAGATCTTCCGTCTTTGTAAGCGTGCAGACCATCTCGGCAAGTGCAGCGCTGAGTGCACCAGTAAGGGCAGCAACTGAACCACCACCAGGTGCAGGTTCAGAAGATGCAACAGTTCCAACAAAGTCCGAGGTTTTTAATTCTACTAACTTCATATATCAATTCTCCTATTCTGCTTTGCTTATCAAATGATATTCCATAACCTGATTCAGACAATCAAAGTCCTCAATCTTTAGATAGTGTTCAGCACAGTCAATTAGCGCCTTCGCAGGAAGTAGTCCAACGACTTCGCTTCCAATGATTCGTGCTCCATATCTATCCGCCAGAGTCCTAATCATTTCGAATGCATAGTATAGGGGCGTTCCCTCGTAATTCACCATGTTCATTGAAACCTGTGCGATGTTTCTGTCTTCCAGCATAATTCCCAGGGCTTTACAATACTTGAAACCACCACCGGATGCACGAATTGCCTTGGCAATCTTTTTTGCAATTTCAACGTCTGAAGTATCGAGATTGACATTAAATGCAACGAGCGGCATTCTTGCGCCTACTGCAGTTATACCGGCAGTAGGATGAATCTTTCTTTCTCCAAAATCGGGCGCCCAATCCTCCTCCAAAAGTTTCTCAGGCATTCCTTCGAACTCACCTTTTCTGACAGTAGCAAGGTTTCTGCGTTCTTCTCTGGATGCAGAATCTTCATAGAGGAATACCGGGATACTAAGCTCATTCCATACTCTCTCTGCTACACGCTTGGATAAATCGATGCATTCATCCAGCGTCATATTAAGCGCAGGAACAAAAGGAATAACATCTGTAGCGCCCATCCTCGGATGCTGGCCCTGGTGCTTAGTCATGTCAATTTTCTCTGCAGCCAGTTTGGTGAGCCCAATAACAGCCTCCTCTATTTTCTCCGGTGCACCAACCATGGTAAAAACGCATCTATTGTGACTTCCGTCGGTCTGTACGTCCAAAAGAGTAACCCCGGGATATGATCCTCCAGCATCAACCAGCGCCTGGAAAACATCGGCGTCGATTTCTTTGCTCACGCTGAAATTAGGAATACATTCAACAAGTTTATTCATATACAATTCCTTTCTTTATAACAAAGTTAACGGGATTGCTCCCCATTCTATAACAAAGATAAGCTAAGTCCGGTGCGGCCCAAACAACTATGTCAGCTTGCTTTCCAACCTCGATGGATCCTATCCTTCCCGCTCTTCCGATTGCAGCTGCACCGTTAAGTGTAACAGCAGTCAATATTTCTTCCGGCGTCATTCTGTATTTCAGACATCCAATGTTCATAGCGAGTTGAATATTGCTGACCGGACAAGAGCCGGGGTTAAAGTCTGTTGCTATAGCAACCGGCACCCCTGCTTTTATCATATCCTTTGCCCTGGCATAATCCGCCCCCAGATAGAAGCTGGTTGCGGGAAGAAGGCAGGCAACTGTATTTCCATTTTTCAGGTGCCCAATTCCCTCGTCACTGCATTTTATTAAATGCTCCGCGGATATTGCACTTACTCGCTCGGCGATTTCAGTCCCTCCTATATCAAAGATTTCATCCGTATGAATCTTAGCGCCAAGTCCCAGTTCCTTCGCTCTCTCCAGGATGCGAAGCGATTCTTCTTTCGTAAATACCTCCGCTTCACAGAAGACGTCGCAGAATTCTGCGAGTCCTTTTTCCGAAATTACAGGAAGCATCTCTTCCAAGAGGAGATTAATATAGTCCTCTCGTTTTTCCTTATATTCGGATGGAACGGCATGAGCGCCCATAAATGTCGAAACAAGTTCAACAGGATTCCTTTCAGAAAGGAGTTTCACTGCTTCAAGCTGCTTAAGCTCTGTCTCCAAATTGAGTCCATAGCCGCTCTTCGCCTCGCAGGTGGTTACCCCATAGCCAAACATCTCAATAAGGACATCCTCTGCCTTCTCCGCAAGTTCATCCAAATCTGCTTCCCTCGTAGCCCTCACCGTAGATAAGATTCCACCACCGGCAGCCAGGATATCCAGGTAGGATGCACCCTTAAGCTTTTGGTCGAGTTCGTTTTGTCTCCAGCCGCCAAATACAAGATGTGTATGCGCATCTACTAATCCCGGAGTAACCAGGCATCCCTCGGCGTCTAGCACTTCAACGTCAGGGTCCGTAGCGACTGATGCGGCTGCGCAGTCTCCCGCCGCGCCGACGGCTTTTATTACTCCGCCTTCTACGTAAATGAACGCATCCTCTATGTATTTAACTGCGCCCTGGGCCTCACCCGCCAAAGCGGTATTTCCAATGGGTGTAGCCAGCACGCCAATATTTTTGATTAATAGTTTTTTCATTTCGATTCCCTCTCAGAGCGCGACAAATCGCGCCGAATTATCTTTCCTGCGCTCTTACAGCTCGGCGAAGGCCTTTGCTATAAGTTCGTCGTCTGCGATCTCCGGTATCGTGATATGGTCCTTACCTTCGTATAGTTCGTTGTATTCCTCAGCAACCGCAAGGGCATTTTCATTTCTCGCCCATGCTCTTCTGGCTACACCTATCATCGTATCCCAAGGAATCGCCATATTTAGGATTGTGTCCACTCTTTCGGATCCATCAAGCACCATGCCAAATCCACCGTTTATCGCGCGACCGATTCCCGTTCCTCCACCGTTATGAAGTGTCACCAGGCTCATTCCCCTTGCGGCATTTCCTGCGTAGCAATGAGTTGCCATTTCCGCCATGATGTTTGAGCCGTCCTTGATATTAGATGTCTCCCTGAATGGTGCGTCTGTTCCTCCGGTGTCGTGGTGATCGCGTCCAAGCATGATTGGACCTATCTCGCCGTTTCTAACCATCTCGTTAAACTTAAGCGCTATATTCATTCTTCCCAAGGCATCCTGGTAAAGGATGCGGCATTTTGTTCCAACGACCATTTTGTTTTTGCCGGCATCTCTCACCCAAACATAATTATCATAATCCTGATATCTTCTATTGTTAGCCAAAATGTATTCAGCTGCAGCCTTGTCCGTCGCCTCCAGGTCGGAATCTTTGCCCGATAAACAGCACCAGCGGAATGGACCATAGCCATAGTCAAATAGAAGTGGCCCCAGAATGTCTTCAACATATGACGGGAATACGAATCCGTCCAAGTCGTTCTTTCCGTTTCTGCAAACCTCTGTCACACCTGCATCGTATACAGCCTTTAAGAAGCTGTTTCCATAATCAAAGAAATACGTTCCTGCGTCGTGGAATTTTACAATCATTTCATAATGGTGACGAAGGCTGGTGTTTACGTGTTCCCTGAATCCCTGAGGATCCTTATCCAGCATCTCAGTTCTCTCTTCATATGTGAGTCCCTGTGGACAATAACCACCATCGTAGACCGCATGACATGAAGTCTGGTCGCTCATCAGATCTACGTGGACACCTTTATCAAAGAGGAATTCCAGGAGGTCAACCACGTTTCCGTGATAAGCAATAGCACATGCCTCACCCTTTTCCTGCTTTTCCTTCGCAAGGGAAAGAACCTCTCCTAAGTCGCTGGTTTTTTCGCTAACCCATCCCTGGTTCAGCCTGGTGTCGATTCTGGATTCATCCACCTCTGCAATAATGGCGACTGCTCCGGCAATCTCTGCAGCCTTTCCCTGTGCTCCACTCATTCCGCCTAAACCGGCAGAAACAAAGAGCTTTCCGGCCAAATTGCCATCTTCTGCAATTCCAAGTTTAAGTCTTCCTGCATTTAGAAGCGTGTTGAATGTACCATGAACAATACCCTGAGGCCCGATATACATCCAGCCACCGGCAGTCATCTGTCCATAGTTAGCAACACCCAGTGCTGCTGCACGATTGAAATTATCCTGGTCATCAAATCCGCCAATCATGAGGCCGTTACTCATTATACATCTCGGTGCCAGCTTGTGTGAGTGGAATAATCCCAGCGGATGTCCACTCATAACAACCAGTGTCTGCTCGTCTGTCATTATCTCCAGATATTTTTTAATCAGGCGATACTGCATCCAATTCTGGCAGACCTGCCCCGTTTCTCCGTAAGTAACTAGTTCGTATGGATAAAGAGCAACATCAAAGTCCAGGTTATTGTCAATCATCACCTGGAAGGCCTTTGCTTCGACTATTTTCCCTTTATATTCATCTATTGGCTTCCCGTGGATTTCGCCTTCCGGACGGAATCTGTAGCCATAGATTCTTCCATGTTCCTCCAGCTCCTTTGCAAATTCCTTCGCCATGAATTCATGATGCTGTTCAGGGATATACCTAAGAGCATTTTTGACGGCAAGGATTTTATCCTGCTCGGTGAGCTTACTCTTTCTCTTTGGTGCCCTTCTAATTCCCGGTACGAATTCCGGGTATTCCGGTAATACATCATCAAGCATGATTTTGATTGGTTCCATAGCCATCCTCCTTTACATATACTCTCTTATGATATCCGTTAAATCCTCGCTTCTAACCAACGCCTCTACAGCCTGGATATCTATGCGGATCTCACGGTCCTTTTCCATAAATGAAACTTCTTTTCTAACCCTGGCGTAAGCCTTTTCCATGATCGGTGACAGCGCCAGATTCCCTTCTATCATACGTCTCATATCTATTGCCTGGCATGCGGTAAATAGTTCAAATGCCAGGACCGAAAGAAGATTCTCTAAAATCAGGCCGGACTTTCTGGCAGCAGTCGTTCCCATGGACACGAAGTCTTCCTGTGCCGCTGACGAAGGAATACTATCAACCGAAGCGGGATGTGCCAGAACCTTATTCTCCGAAACCATCGATGCAGACGAGTATTGAACTATCATGAAGCCACTGTTAAGACCTCCGGCCACTGCTAGGAACGGCGGAAGCCCGTTCGATAAATCGGCGTTCACCATGCGCTCCGTGCGTCTCTCTGAAATCGATGCCAGTTCCGCACATGCAATTCCGAGATAATCAAACGGAAGTGCCATCGGCTCTCCGTGGAAGTTTCCACCGGAAAGGACTTCTTCATCTTCAGGGAAAATAAGCGGATTATCCGTGACGGCATTTAGTTCTATCGATACTTTTTCAAGTATGAAATCAAGGGCATCTCTAACTGCTCCGTGTACTTGTGGCATACACCTAAGCGAATATGCATCCTGCACGCGCTCACCCTGGCACTTATTTCCCAGTTCGCAGTTTTCTGTAATCTTACGCAAATTAGCCGCGACCTTAATCTGGCCCTTTTGTCCCCTTGCAACATGGAGTCTTTCCTGGAATGCGGTATACTGACCGTTAAGGGCGGTGAAGCTCATCGCACCTATGAGATCTGCCATATCTGCTGCGCGGATTGCATCGTAAAGGTTTAGTGCACCTACACCTGTCATCGCACAGGTTCCGTTCGTTATGCCTAGTCCTTCTTTGAGGCTAAGTTCAGGTAGAATTTCAATTCCAGCCTTCTTCATCGCTTTCTTTCCAGGAAGAAGCTTACCCTCGTAATATGCTTCGCCGAGTCCCAGAAGCACCAGCCCCATATGTGAAAGTGGTGCTAAATCACCGGATGCGCCCAGCGATCCCTTTTCCGGAACAAGCGGAGTTACGCCTTTGTTGAGCATTTCTACCAATAAATCAACAACCACAGGGCGAACACCGCTAAGACCGATTGAAAGTGCATTTGCTCTTAGGAGCATCATAGCCCTCACCTGCTCAATCTTATACGGATTTCCTGTGGCTGTCGCATGGCTTAATATTAAGTTAGTAGAAAGCTGACTGGACATCTTATCCGGAACAGCTGTCTTAGCAAAATTACCGAACCCGGTGTTGATACCATAGGCTACACGTCCATCCTTACTGATCTTCTCAATCACCCTTCTGGACTCTGCAATTCTGTTCTTTGCCTCCTTTGACAAAGCCACCTTTGCTCCATACCTAGATACCGCAACCAGTTCTTCCAGTGTAAGACTCTGCCCGTCGATTACAACTCGTTTAATCTTCTTTACGTCCTTCAATAGTTTCCTCCTTTAAAGCGATAAAAACCCCATATACGCACAGAATCAGCACCCTAAGGCACTGATTCTGAAATGATTAAAATGTTTTATTCCGTTATGTTAATAATATTCTGACAACGTCTAATTGTCAACCAAAAACATGCTTATATTTACCGCTAATTTATCTATCTAATCGGTCATTTTTCTGTCAAAAACTATCCGTGGCTATTCATCAAAAGGCCATATGCCCTTTGATAGAATGCTGTTATCCAAAATGTCTTTTCCCTTTCCCATGACGTCCATGGCAGTACCAAGCAGGCGGAAGAATTCCCCGGTGATATTGGGGCGGGTTTTATATTCTCCTCTCTTATACTTATCTATAACTATTTCGTATCGATCTGTTGCAATTTTAATGGCATCGTTCCATGATAGGTAAACTTCCTTCGCTGCATTTTCTCCTACCTTCTTAACTGCATCAGGCTTTTCGTAGAGTTCTTCCAGTTTCGCA
>CADBSP010000010.1 GCA_902797405.1 uncultured Eubacteriales bacterium
ATTTTTTTTTTTTTTTTATTATATAAGTCGATACCACACAAAAGTTGACACAGTATTGCAATAGTATGCTATAATTATCGACAAATACAATGTGTTGTTAAGGAAAAACGTTCATACCATGTTTCGATTTAAAAACAAACGCTATAGAACCGCATTCATGATTTTTTGTGATGCTATTATCGTAGTTTTAGGGGCTTTTTTAGCCCTTGCTTTACGTTTCGATATTACTCACATCTCTTCTAAATATGTCAGCACATTACTTATGATGTGTCCGTTGTATATTATTGTGACTGTAGCAATAATGTGGGCGATGAAATTGTATAATCGTATCTGGTCATACGTTTCGACTAAGGAAGTATGGGACATTGTTAGAGCGTCAGTAATAATTGAAGCGGTGATTTTGGCCCTACACGTTCTATTAAATAAGGAAATGCCGAGGAGTTATTATCCTTTACAGTGCCTGGCAATGACTGTAATGTTTCTGATAATGCGCTTCTATGTTCTGATTTCTAAGGCGGTTAAAGGTACATATACTAAAGAAAAGATTGAAAAGAGAGTAATGCTGATCGGTGCGGGATCGGCAGCAGACATTCTTATAAAGGAAATGCATAAGGAAGGCAGTAAGTCCCGCGTTGTTTGTGCCATAGACGATAATGAAAACAAACATAATCAGTTTATTGGTGGTGTTCCAATAGTAGGAACCAGAAGTGATATTGAAAAAAATGTTGGGGCCTATGAAGTTACAGATATCATTATAGCGATGCCATCGGCACCTTCTGAAGAAATTAAAGACATAGTAAAGATTTGCCAAAGTACTAAAATTCCGGTTAAGATTCTTCCTTCCGTTGTTAAATCCCTTACTAGTGCATCAACATTAATGGGTAAGCTTCGTCCTGTAAACTATGAGGATCTTTTGGGGCGTAGTCCTGTTTCTGTTGATCAGTCAGGTATCAGCGATTTCCTTTACGATAAGGTTGTATTGGTTACCGGTGGTGGAGGATCTATTGGATCAGAATTATGTAGGCAAATTATCGAATGCAATCCTGCTAAGCTAGTAATCTTCGATATTTATGAGAATAATGCTTATGCTATTGAGCAGGAATTAAAATATAAGTATCATCATGCGGATATTTCTACTTTGATTGGGTCGGTTAGAGACTATGACAGATTAGAGTTCGTGTTCGAAAAGTATAGGCCAGAGGTTGTGTTCCATGCTGCAGCTCATAAGCATGTCCCGCTTATGGAGAAATCCCCCAATGAAGCGGTTAAGAATAATTGCCTAGGAACCTGGAATGTTGTTAGGCTGGCGGATAAATACGAGGCCGAGAACTTCGTTTTAATCTCAACAGATAAGGCTGTTCGTCCAACCAATATCATGGGAGCTACTAAGAGAATCTGTGAGATGATTGTTCAGGTCTATGCTCGTAAGTCGGAGAAAACCAGATTTGCCGCAGTTAGATTTGGGAATGTTCTTGGAAGCAATGGTTCAGTTATTCCACTCTTTAATAGTCAGATTGACGCGGGGGGTCCTGTTACGGTTACCCATCCTGAGGTTCGCAGATTTTTTATGACGATTCCGGAAGCTGTGTCCTTGGTACTCCAAGCTAGCTTGTATGCTAAGGGCGGAGAAATATTTATTCTAGATATGGGTGAACCGGTCCGAATATATGATTTGGCGGAGAATTTGATTAAGGCTCGGGGACTCATTCCTCATGAGGATATTGAGATTGAAATTGTTGGGCTTCGTCCTGGAGAAAAGCTCTATGAAGAAGTTTTGATGTCGGAAGAGGGTCTGGATAGTACTGCGAATAATAAGATTTTCATTGGTAAGCCGATTAAGATGGATGATGATGATTTCCTAAGACAGTTGGAGGAGCTTATTCAGGAAGCACAGAAGAACGGTACAAAGATTAAGGAAAAAGCTGAAGAGGTTTGTGGTACGTATATTATTACTGATAATGAAGATGGTGGAATAGGATGATAGCATAGTATGAATATAGACATCAATATTATGAATTCCGGAATCAGCAATGCTGAAGTTGAGAGACACCGCTCCTTAGCGCACGCAAAGTTTTCTCAACTGTGGGATGATGTTAGTTCTGGAGCTATTGCCAAAGCTAAACATACAATTGAGTTTTCGAATTCAACGGGTTGGGTAGATTACCCCAATAGAATATCTGAATCGGAGATAGATAACATTGAAAACATCGCACGCCATATTCGCGAGACATGCGATGTTTTTATTGTGCTTGGGGTTGGCGGTTCTTATATGGGGGCTAAAGCAATTATTGACCTGGTTGGAGGGGATGATGATACGCAGATTATTTTTTCCGGATATGATTTTAGCGCCAGATATTTTAGGGAAGTTATTGATTTGCTGAAGAATAAGTCTTTTTCAATTTGTGCTATTTCGAAATCCGGAAGTACGATGGAGACCATGGCTGCTTTTGCGATAATGAGGGATGTTCTAGTTCAGAGATATGGTGAAATAGAGGCTTCCAAGCGCACATATATTATTACGGAAGATAATGATCGCGCGCTAAGAAGATTTGGGCTTGAAACTGGTGCAACC
>CADBSP010000011.1 GCA_902797405.1 uncultured Eubacteriales bacterium
CGATACTACAACTTACGATACTACAACTTACGATACTACAACTTACGATACTACAACTTACGATACTACAACTTACGATACTGCATCTTCGAATACTGCATCTTCGGGGTTTAAGTTAGGAATCCAATTAATGGTCGGACTCCCCGGCGACTCAATGGATGCATGTATTTATTCAGCAAAGGAAGCAGTTAAGCTTGATCCGGATTTAGCACGCATTTACCCTACCCTCGTCCTGGAGGGAACCGAGCTCATGGAGATGTATCGCATGGGTGAATACACTCCGCTCACCAGAGAAGAAGCCATCACGCGCAGCAAGGCTATGTATGAGATACTTGATGCTGCAGGCATTTACATAATGCGCGTTGGATTAAAGAGCACAGATATTATAAACAGCGAGAACCTCGGTGAAATAAACTCCGGTGCTTACCACCCGGCATTTCGCCAATTGGTTGAAGGTCGTATTGCTCGTGATCGAATCGATGCACTAATAAATTGTCAGCCTGCCAAAGAACCACTGCACCCCAGCTCGCAGCCTGACGAAGAATCGTCACAACCCTACTCGCAGCATGCAGAGGAATCGTCACAACCCTACTCGCAGCATGCCGAGGAACGCTGTTCGCTTACTGTCTTATGTTCTAAGAACTGGATTTCTAATGCAGCCGGACACTGCGGCGAGAATCGTAAATACTTCATCGATAAATACCCATTTTTGGATTTACACTTTGATGTGGACCCTTCCCTCGCCCCGGGTGAGTTTAGAATTGTAAGCAATCATTAAGGTTTGCAACTATTAAGAAGAGTTAAAGCATATTAGCTATTATTAGGAGTGACGCGAACGTACGGGTCATAAACAAGCATTTCCCGTGGGCATCGTCCAAAAAATCAGCGATGCCCATGGGCATTGACAAAAAAAGAGGCTCTGCCCACGAAATTCTTCTTTTTATACTAGCATTTTCGTGGGCTTCGTCCAAAAAATCAGCGATGCCCATGGGCATCGGCAAAAAAAAGGGTTCTGCCCACGAAAGGCTTTTGATAAGGCTTTTGATAAAACATCAATTGATGATAGTTCAATAATGATCGTTTTTACTAGTAATAGCACAGTCATCCCGCGTGATTTGCAGCACGGCGTTGAAGATTATTAGGAGCACAGGTTTGTGATAATATAGTATTTACGCAAGTTTAGTAGGAGGAAATAATGGCTAAGTATGATTTTGATAAGTTGATTGACAGGCACGGAACCGGCAGCGAGAAGTTCGACTTTATGGAGAGGAACGGAAAGCCTGCTGACACTCTTCCCCTTTGGGTCGCGGATATGGACTTCCGTGTTGCCGAACCAATAATTGATGCAATAAGAAAGGCTTGTGATCATGGGATTTTTGGCTATACCTCGCCAATGTATGGATATTATGAGGCTGCTTCGGGATGGTTCAGCAAAAGGTTCGGGTGGACTCCTGAAAAAGACTGGCTTGTGACAACTCCGGGAGTTGTGTTCGCGTTCAATATGGCTGTTCAGGCTTTCACACAACCTGGAGATGCTGTAATCATTCAGCCACCGGTTTACTATCCGTTCTTTAATGCTATCAATGCAAATGGAAGAAAGCTCATCGAAAGTCCATTAAAGCTCACAGACACGCAGTGTTGCGCGAATGGACCAGAGGAAAGTTGCGAAAACAAATCAGCAGAATGCTGTTCGAATGAATCAGAGGAATGTTGCGAAAACAAATCAGCAGAATGTTGTGCGAATGGATCAGAGGAATGTTGCGAAAACAAATCAGCAGAATGTTGTGCGAATAAGTCAGAGGAATGCTGTTCGAATCAGTCACAGGAATGCTGCGAAAACAAACAAGCTTCAGCAAAGAATCCTTATTCCCCTCAGTATGAGATGGATTTGGAGGATTTTGAGAAAAAGATTGTCGATAATGACGTCAAATTATTCATCATGTGTAGTCCCCACAACCCGGTCGGAAGAGTTTGGACTCGCGATGAATTAAGAGCAGTCGCAGACATATGCATCAAACACAATGTGTATATCGTTGCTGACGAGATACATTGCGATTTCACCTGGGAAGACAACAAACACACGATGTTCCTGGATGCATGCCCTGAAGCAAAAGATATTGCGATTTCCTGCACAGCGCCTAGTAAAACCTTTAATTTGGCCGGACTTCAAGCCTCTAACATTTGGATTCCAAACGAAAAACTACGTAAATCATTCAGCGAAACCCTTTCTCGCACTGGCTTCTTTGCTCTAAATCAGATGGGAATAATCGCATGTGAAGCCGCCTACTCACAGGGTGAAGAATGGTTTGAAGAGTGTAAGGAATATATTTATGCAAATTACGAATTCATGAAAAGCTTTATTGCAGAGCGCCTTCCTATGCTAAAAGTCATGCCTCTTCAGGGCACCTATCTTGCATGGGTGGATTTCTCTGCACTTGGAATGAACGCCGATGAAGTTGACGACCTCATTTGCAACAAGGCAAAGCTTTGGCTTGACACCGGAAAGATATTCGGACAAGGAGGAGAAAACTATCAGCGCTTTGTTCTCGCCTGCCCGAGAGCAATGTTGGAAGAAGCACTAATTCGATTGGAGAAAGCGATTAAAGAGTAAATAACTATCTAAAAACAAAATCCCCTTCGTTGGGGATTTTCGCTTATTTATAGTTTTTTCATCATCCAATATGAATCCGCATAGGTTCCGTCCTTGTATTTCATATTGTTTGGGAGAATTCCATACTGTACGAATCCAAGGCTCTCGTAGAGGGCCTTTGCTCTTTCGTTGCCTTCCATGACTTCAAGCTCTGCCTGTTCGTAACCCTGATCCTTTGCAACATCCAGCAGTGTTTCCATCATGGCTCTTCCTATTCCTCGCCCCCAATACTTTTTATAGAGAGCTATAGCCAGCCCACACCTGTGAACAAATCTGGGACGTGAATCAATTTCCATAAGCGCGGAACATCCGGCGATTTCGCCATCTACCTCTGCTATCAGCATGAGCTCTCTCTCAGCAGCAATCCGCCCCTTCAATAATTCTATTTCCTGATCCATGGTTATGGTGACGGTTTCTGGCTCATTAAGCAGGAATCTTGTTTCCCCGGATGTACCCTTCATATACTCAATCAAAGCCTCAGCATCTGAGAGTTCGGGACTTCTGAGCACTACCGTTCCTCCGAGCTTATCTTGTATTTCAAAAGGACCGTATTTCATCAGTCATCTCCTTTCATTTTGACCAATTAACATAATTATCTCCATCTGATGCTAACATCTGATGCTAATCTCGAATGATTTTCATTGATTTGCTCTCAATTTATTCTAATCAAATTAGCCTCGAATGATTTTCGTCGATTTGCTCTCAATTGATTCTAATCAAATTAACCTCGAATAGTTTTCATTATCGATTTACTTGACGATTTACAATTATAATGACGTGCACTATTTAAGCGAGGCTTTCCATTCTTCCTCTTTGAAGCCAACCAAAACAGTGTCATCTTTTATAACTAAAGGACGCTTAACCAGCATGCCATCTGTCGCCAGGAGCTTATACATCTCTGCATCTGTCATAGTCGGCAGTTTATCCTTTAGCCCAAGTTCCTTATATTTTAAGCCACTGGTGTTAAAGAATCTCTTAAGTGGAAGGCCGCTCTTCTTATGCCATTCCTTTAATTCCTTTTGCTTCGGATTCTTAACCGTTATATCTCTTTCTTCGTATTTAATTTTGTTGGCGTCCAACCATTTCTTTGCCTTTTGGCATGTTGTGCATTTAGGATAACAAAGTAAAAGCATAAATAAACCTCCATCTTATTTCTCTCACATAGGCTATAACAGTCTTCATTTTATCAGAGCAATCAATTGTATTTCTTATACAATTTCTGGAACAAGAAAGAATAATTCTAAAGGCAGTTAGGTATAATCATTATAGCTATCAAGTTGCAAACCTAACAGCAAATCAGTTTAGAATCTTATTAGCAATCAATTTATAATTCTAATCACAATCAATTATACTCCATGCATTTTTCTAAAGTTCTAACAAAGCCTTCTAGTCCGACTTTATCATCTTCGGTGAATCTGCCAAGCAAAGGGCTGTCTATGTCAAGTACCGCTACTACTTCTCCGTTATGGTGAATCGGAATGACTATTTCAGAATTGGATGCGCTGTCGCAAGCTATGTGTCCCGGGAATTTATGGACATCGGGTACAAGCTGTGTTTTGTCTTCTTCCCATGCTGTTCCGCATACTCCCTTCCCCTTCTCTATTCGCACGCAAGCGACCTTGCCCTGGAACGGACCAACCAAAAGAACCGGTTCCGATACAATCGGTTGCGCGGTTTTATCTGTTGCGTCGGGTCTCACAATATAAAAGCCTGCCCAGTTCACGTCAGATAGCGCCTCGTATAAGAGTGCTGAGGCATTCGACATCAAAGACACCATTTCTCCGGAAATCTCCGCGAGCCCCTTTATTTGTTCTTCTAAAAGTCTATAATCCGTCATCGTTATCCTCTTTTTTTCATACTTCGATATCAATCTGCCTGTAATAGTTTTATTCACGCCGATAGCAGTCTGCCTGTCTATATCAAGATATCTGTTAAGTGCTGATTAATTCAATGAATTCTATATCTCACAAATACCTATTCAGGAATTGTCATTCTGCAATGCTGTAATGCCACGCTATAATGCGATGCTATAATGCAATGCTATAATGCAATGTTATAGTGCCATTCTATAAATTGCTTCAATATCTGCGAGCTGGAGTACCTTGGCTGATCCCACCTTTCCCCCGACTGCTGCTTCACACCCCAGTGCTAATTCCCGGATTTGCTCTTCTGTAGGCTCGATACCCAGCTCTCTCATATTAACTGGCATGTCTATTGAACGGAAGAATTCCTCCATTGCATCAATCCCTGCTAGTGCGACAAGTTCATCCCGTGAGAGTGAATTATCCGTCTCGGCCTCGACAAGCTGAGCATTGGCAGGCTTGGAGGCTTGCATTTTTACAACCTCCTCCGGATCAACGCCCATTACGTCCTTAGCAAATTTCACGAATCTACCCAAGCAATCCTTATACACGTAACTAGCCCAGCTAGGCCATACCGCTGCGAGGCCCGCTCCATGGGTTACGTCAAACATGCCACCTAATTCATGCTCTATCCTATGTGACGACCAGTCACTGCCTTGATGTCCGCATCCGGTTAGACCGTTATGCGAAATGCTGCTCGCCCACATAACCTCTGCACGAGAGTTGTAATTATTTGGGTCATCGTGGAGAATCCTGGCATGTTTCATAACTGCCTTTAGGAGGCCTTCAGAAATAGCATCCGTTATATCCGGAACCTCTCCCTGTGTGAAATAGCGTTCCATGGTGTGCATCATTATATCCACACAACCGGACATCGTCTGATAATCCGGCAAAGTCATCGTTAGTTCAGGATCCATGATTGCGAATTTTGCTCTGCATAGGTCGCTATTACATCCCCTCTTTTGCCCAGTCTTTTCGTTTGTAATTACACTGCTATCACTCATTTCGCTTCCTGCGGCAGCGATAGTTAGCACAGCTCCTAGAGGCAAAGACGCCCTTGGTATACGAGTATGAGCATAAAGATCCCATACGTCAAATTCAGGTTCGGCCAGACCATAGGCTATGGCTTTAGCTGAATCTATTACTGAGCCGCCACCTACGGGGAGAAGAAAATCGACACCTTCCTGTTTTGAAAGTTCTATACCTTCATATACCTTGGAGAGATGAGGATTGGGTACTACGCCTCCGAGTTCAACGTGTCCTATTCCCGCTGCTTCCAGGGATGCCTTAACCCTATCGACAAGGCCTGATTTAATTGCACTTTGGCCTCCATAGTGAATAAGCACCTTGGTCCCACCATACTGCTTCACTAGCTCCCCAACCTGTTCTACAGTATTCTTTCCAAAAACCACCTTCGTAGGAGTGTAGTAATTAAAATTAAACATCTTTAAATTCTCCTTCAAAACTATTATCTATTTGACGGTTCCAGCACGACGACTTTTACACTATCCTTAGAGTCATCAAAAATCGTCTCTATGCTCTTTTGTGCCGTTGACTCGATTTCAATCGAGCTACTCTCTTTAAACTCTGCGCTGCCCATGGCATTGACGAAATCATCCACTCTACTTATTACATCAAATCCAAAGCCCTTTTCATCATCACGATAGTGCATCGGAATCACGATGCGCGGCTTAATCAGATTTACAATTTTTGCTGCGGTTTCAGCGTCGATTGTGTAGAATCCTCCAACAGGGATCAGTGCAACATCCAGATTCGTGAGTTCTTCCATTTGTGATGGTTCCGGCACGCATCCCAGGTCACCAAAGTGAGCAACCCTCAATTCACCATCATCCAAGACGGTGATTCTATTCTCTCCTCTTAGCTTTCCATTTTTGTCATCATGGAATGTGTCGATTGCAGTTACTATATACGGGCAAGGTTTACTTTCATCCAGTTCAATTAAATGTCTGGCATTATGGTCGCCGTGCTCATGGCTACAGATAACCATATTTGCTTTTTCTCTAATCGGGGTTATTCCGGGTACGTACCCGTCCTCCGTTGGGTCAAAAACTACAACATAGTCTTTATTCTCTACTTTAAAACAAGAATGTCCTAGCCAAGTTATCGTCATAATCAACCTCCATTTTAATCATTCATTGATTTATCATGTAAAGCTTGTAAGTGTATAGTTTATTCATATATAGCTTGCTAATGTATGGGCTTAATCGCACGTATATCTATTCATGTATAACAAATCGTATATATCTGAATAATATATAACGATTATCCATTTTATGCAGCGAGTTTCTGCGTATTGTATAGTTTAGCGTAGCCGCCGTCTAGAGTCATTAGTTCCTCATGCGATCCCTCTTCCACGATGCGACCTCCTTCAATCAGAATAATTCGATCCGCATTTTGTACTGTTGCCAGGCGGTGTGCAATTACTACGCTGGTTCTACCGACAGCAAGTTCATCAAATGAACGCTGGATTTCCTGTTCCGTAATTGTATCAAGCGCAGATGTGGCTTCATCCAGAATCAATATCTTCGGATTCTTCAGGAAGATTCGTGCAATTGACACTCTTTGCTTCTGACCTCCGGAGAGCATGGTTCCTCTCTCACCCACATATGTATCAAAGCCATCCGGCATGGCCATGATATCGTCATAGATTTTCGC
>CADBSP010000012.1 GCA_902797405.1 uncultured Eubacteriales bacterium
ATGGAGATATCCGGTTTTCTGGATTTGATTCGAGTGATAGACAATATCAGAAGGGATGTGTCATTAATCGGTGCACTTCATTCTGAAATCTTTGATTTTACAACAGAGGATTTGGCTCTAATTAGAGTTAACCATAAGGATGGAAGCTTTGCCGATGCTTTTTTGGATTTGGTTTCCGATCAAGGTTCCTGCCAGGATTCCGACTCGGATTCCGACCCGGATTCAGAAGAAGATAATAAAGAGAAAAGTGACTCGCTGACACCAGAACTCCGAAAGAATATAAACGAGGCGCGAAATAAATGCAGGGATGCCTATGAAAGGATAACTGGCTGGAAGGAAATGAGCAGAACCATGACTCTCTCCAATTTCCTGTGGAGGGTTTTGATAGACAGCGGTTATTATTCAATCATGGGAGCGCTTCCGATGGGCGATCAAAGACAGTCGAATCTGAGAATGCTTTGCGATTTAGCAGAGGGGTTCTCATCCAGAAGACCTGGAACCATCTTTGATTTTCTAAAATATGTTGACGCAATAAAACGTGGCAAGATAAAAATGGCGGAAGCAAAGAATGCGGGCTCTGTGAATAGTTCGGATGGAAGTGTGGCGATAATGACTATTCATAAGAGCAAAGGCCTGGAGTTCCCCATGGTTATAGTAAGCGGGATGGGGAAAAAGCTTCGACATTCAAATAATGGAATATTCGACTTGCATAAAGATATTGGGCTTGGAATAAAACTGGTAGATAGGGATAACCACTGGTTCGCTAAAACCATCATGCAAACCTTGGTTGAAAACAAAAAGTCCGCGGAGGAACTGGAGGAGGAGATTAGAATTCTTTATGTGGCAATGACCCGTGCCAGAGACAGACTCTACCTGGTTGCTCACCAGAAGAAGGATAGTTTCGCCAGCAAGGCGGATATGGGTATGTATGACTATACAACTTTCCTTGGCATGGTTGCACCATCGGTTCCGTATGACATTTACGGTCTGGATATCCTACCTGGCTCCAGGGGAATCCATGGAGAATTGAGGGATTCAGAAATTAATAAGGATCATTTTGATAACGGAACAGAAGTAAACGAAAATGAGTTAAGCAGCTTGGGAATAAATGAACTGGATAAGAAATCCATTCTAGATAAGCTAAACTACGAATATCCTTATCTATCTGCAAGGAGTATTAAATCCAAGTATTCTGTAACGGAATTAAATAGGGAGAGTAAAGAGAGTATTAATGAACGGAGTATATCCGAAAGGCATTTTGTTGATAGAGAAAAAAGAGCGACAAACATTCTCTCTGCTGCAGAAAGGGGGACCATCTACCACAGCATATTGGAACACATAGAGTTTAAAAACCTAATGGGGTTAAATAAGGACGAAACATTCGAGCATATTTTTGCAGCAACTGAGGAAATGGTACATAAGGGGATTCTTTCCGATGAGGAGGTTAGAGAAATAGACCTTGAAAAGGTAAGTTGCTTCTTTGTTTCCGAGATTGGAAAGCGTGCAATAGATGCGGACGCAAAGGGGCTCTTGGAAAAAGAAAGACCCTTCACCTTACGTATGCAGCTTAAGAGAGCAGATGCTCAGGTGATTAACAAAGCTGTAGCCCTGGGGTCGGATAAAGATGAACTATATGAATCCGAGAGTATCTTGGTTCAGGGTATCATCGACTGCTATTTCAGAGAGAAATCTTCCGATGGCAAATGGAATACGGTAATACTGGACTATAAGAGTAATTGGATAGATCCTAAAAAGACTTTTGCCGAAGAAGAGGAGAGGCTGCGTGGCGAGTATAAGGGTCAATTGGACATTTATAAAAAAGCTCTGGAATCTGCAGGTATGATGCCAGTCGCGGAAGCATACTTATACCTATTGGAAAACGCTCATCTAATAAGCATGTAAAAAACGAAAGGCGTATAAAGAGCCCCTATAGTCGGGTTCAATAGTATACTTGGACGTATTACCCTGTAGTCGGGTGAACGATTCCGCAGAAATTTAATCAATAATCCAAGAAAATGAAAAACTCCTTGCTTGGAGTTGACCTGTGGGGTTTATCCCCATGAAGGGCAACTC
>CADBSP010000013.1 GCA_902797405.1 uncultured Eubacteriales bacterium
AAAAAAGTGGTGGGCGCAACAGGGCTCGAACCTGTGACCCCATGCTTGTAAGGCATGTGCTCTCCCAGCTGAGCTATGCGCCCACATCCGCAGTGTGCAATATTAATGGTAGCGGCGAGTGGAGTCGAACCACCGACCTTCCGGGTATGAACCGGACGCTCTAGCCAACTAAGCTACACCGCCACGCACCGCAGAAACACTGCACAAAATATATTATCAAAGAGTCGACTAAAAGTCAACGGTTATTTTATCTAAAAGTTGCTGAATTTCTTCCCGGCATCCACCGCATTTATCCCCAATGTGTTCATTTTCACATAATTCTTTGAGGTTACTATATTTTTTTTGGCGTATTATTTCTTCCAAATCTTTGACTTTAATGCGCCTGCAAAGACAGATTTCATATTCAGGGTTATCTATTTTCATGATGATCCTCTAAACTATGTATATAAAACACAAAGCAGACGTGACCGTCTGCTTAGTTTCAGTTAACCGCAGTTGATAATGATATCCTTATTCAGTCACAGTATCTGCCGCCGCTTCACCTTCCTCTGCAAGCAATTTATCATATGCTGCAAAGATTGCATCTTTGATGCGGTTGCGCATTTCGGAAACTAGTGGATGAGCGATATCTCTGAAATCTCCTTCGCCCATTTTGCGGCTTGGCATTGCCACGAAGAGACCATTCTGACCGTCGATAACCTTTATGTCGTGTACGACAAACTCGTCATCAAACGTAACAGATGCTACAGCCTTCATTTTTCCGTCATCACTAATTTTACGAATACGAACATCAGTAATTTCCATTCTCTTCACCTTTCCTAACAGAACTTTTTTTAGAACATTAGAATTATACTTTATAAATTATAATAATGCAAGAAATAACGGAAATATGACAATTATTTTAACATTTCTACATTACATTTTATAAATAATACAAGAAATGGCGCGTGAAATTGTTTATTTATTCATTTTTGACAGGATTTTACTATTTATTATACAAGAACGATTTAATAATGCTTAGTATGGTTAACTGTTTTTAGTACAAATGGTTAACTGTTTTTGATACAAATCTAAAAGACTTTTTTATAATTGTATGGTATAATCACTTTGTATGAGATTAAACAAATGGAGGAGCTACCAAAATGATAAATCTTGCTGATCACAGCAATATCCATTGTATAGGCATAGGGGGTATTGGCCTATCCGGAATTGCTGAGATTTTGCTTTCCAGAGGATATAGAGTTTCAGGCTCTGACATGAATTCCTCAGAGATAACGGAAAAATTGGAAGCCCATGGGGCTAAAATATATTATGACCATAGAGCGGAAAATGTGGAAGATGCCGATTTAATAATCTACTCAGCCGCGATAGCAGAAGAAAACCCTGAAGTAGTTAGGGCGAGGGAAAAGAGTATTCCCTTAGCCTCCAGGGCAGAGATACTGGGAATACTCATGGATGAGTATCCAAACAGTATTGCTATTAGCGGTACTCACGGTAAAACCACAACCACGTCTATGGTTTCTTTGATTCTGGAAGATGCCAACTATAGTCCAACGATTCTGGTTGGCGGGAATCTAAATGAGATAGGCGGAAATTACAAAGTCGGTGACAGTGAATACTTTGTCACCGAGGCTTGCGAATATAGAGACAGTTTCTTGGAACTAAGGCCGGAGATTGAAGTGATTCTCAATATCGACTCGGATCATCTGGATTATTTCAAAGATATTGACCATATTGTAAGCTCTTTTGATAGCTTCACTGAGAATGTAAGGCCGGGTGGGACGATAATCGCTTATGATTCAAATCCCTTTGTAAATAGGGTTATAAAGGATAGGCCTAATGTTGTCACCTATGGTTATAATTCAAATTCTACATATAGCATTCAGGACGTAAGGTTTGAGCAGGACGGAATGCCATCGTTCAATATATTCCACGATGGAGAGGATATGGGAAGAGTGGTCCTATGTGTGCCGGGAGAACACAACATACTAAACGCCGGTGCGGCATTTGCTTGCTGCCATGAACTCGGTGTTAACCCCGGAATCATTATAGACACGCTTTCTAGATATCGTGGCACCCAGAGACGTTTTGATGTAATTGGCACTACGGAAAAGGGAGTGCTCTTAGTGGACGACTATGCGCACCACCCAACGGAGATCAAAGCCACATTATCAGCGGCTGAGAATATACCACATAAGAGACTATGGTGCCTTTACCAGCCTCATACATATACCAGGACCCTGGCACTTTTTGATGAATTTGCAGAAGCATTCGAGAAGGCTGATGTGCTAATACTGGTAGAGATATATGCTGCCAGAGAAAAGAACATTAACAATATATCATCTAAGGCTTTGGCAGATAGAATTAAGGAAACCCACCCCGAGAAGGAGATTTTATATATTCCCGACTTTAATGAATTGGCAGAAAAGGTTAAAGCCGAAGCCGAGGAAGGTGATTTGGTAATAACCATGGGAGCAGGGGATATTTACAAAGTGGGCAAACTAATCATGGAATAATATAGTTCAGTTTATGCAGAAAGAGTGAGGTATACAACTGATGAAGAATGGCGTCTTTGCAGATTACAAAGTATTCGCAGGTAATTCCCATACGGAATTGGCAGAAGAAATTGTATCTATTATGGGAAAACCTTTAGGAAAGGCTACTGTAACAAAATTCAGCGACGGAGAGATTTCGGTTAATCTATGGGAGACGGTTAGAGGAATAGATGTGTATATCGTTCAGTCCACCTGTGCTCCGGTTAACGATAACCTCATGGAACTTCTCATCATGATAGATGCGATGAAGAGAGCATCCGCAGGACGCATAAACGCAGTAATACCTTATTATGGATATGCCCGTCAGGATAGAAAGGCGAAGGCCAGAGATCCAATCACCGCCAAACTGGTTGCCAATCTGATAACAGCAGCGGGTGCGGATAGAGTGCTTTCCATGGACCTTCACGCCAATCAGATTCAGGGATATTTCGATATACCTGTTGATCACCTAGTTGGTATGCCCATTTTAGCCAGATATTTTAAAGAGAAGAACCTGGATAATCTATGCGTTGTATCACCTGACCACGGAAGTGTAACCAGAGCCAGAAACATGGCAGAGTTCCTTAACTGTCCGATTGCAATTGTCGATAAGAGAAGACCGGAACCCAATAAGAGTGAGGTTATGAATGTAATCGGAGAAATTGAAGGAAACAATTGCATCATCATCGATGACATGATAGATACTGCAGGAACAATTACCAATGCAGCCAATGCCATTAAGGAGATGGGAGCAAAGAATGTATTCGCTTGTGCAACCCATCCTGTTCTATCAGGCCCGGCTATGGAGAGAGTCGAAAAGTCAGAGATTAGTGAACTCGTGATTTTGAATACGATTCCTATTCCGGAAGAAAAGAAGATAGAGAAGGTTAGAACATTGTCTGTGGCTCCGCTATTTGCAGAGGCAATGACCAGGGTGTTCACTAACGGTTCCATCAGTAAACTATTCGATACACCCAGAAGCCTTTAAACACAGAGACTAAACAAAAGCAACCAATAAACGTAGGGAGAAAGTTAATGTACATAATCGCCGGCCTGGGTAATCCGGGAAGAAAATATGAAAACACCAGGCATAACCTTGGTTTCATAACACTGGATAGGCTGGCGGAAAAATGTAATATCTCCGTTAAGAAAAGCAAGTTCAAATCGCTTATTGGGGAGGGCATAATTAACGGGGAGAAGGTGGTTTTGGTAAAACCGCAAACCTTTATGAACAATAGTGGTGAAGCGATAAGAGAGGCTGTGGACTACTATAAAATTGATTTGGATAATCTTCTTATTATTTACGATGACATAGATATACCACTGGGAGATATCAGAATTAGAAAAGGCGGAAGTGCTGGGACTCACAATGGTATGAGGTCGGTTGTATATCAGCTCGCTGAAGATGCTTTTCCTAGAATCAGGATAGGACTGAAGGAAAAAAGAGATCATGATCTGATAGACTTCGTGCTGGGAGGCTTCACCAAAGAAGAGGTTAAGCCCTTGGAGGAGGCCTGCGATAAAGCTGTTGATGCAGTTCTTTGCTATATTGAAAGCGGCATAGATATAGCAATGAATAGATACAATACTCATAAGAAAAAACAATCAGAAGATAATAATACTTCAAGCAAAGGGCAGGACGAGGTGCTTGATGAAGAATAGTAAAATAGCTATCACCGGAACGGGAGCACAAGCTTCGCCATATGTGATAGCTAAACTTTTAAAAGAAGGAAGACAGGCCTTAATAATAGTTCCAGGAAGAGTTAGATCCGAGAGACTTGCAGAGGATCTATCCTTTTTTTGTAATAGAGAAATTTTGATTCTGCCACCTGATGAAGAGGTTTTTTTAAAGTATGAAGCCAAGAATAAAGACCAGGAAGTAGCTAGAGCCAGAGTACTAAAGAAACTGAGGACTGATGAAAATGTTATTGTCATCGCTCCTGCATCAGGAGCGATAAAAAGAACCCCGCCGCTAAAGGACTATGAAGATAGAGCCTTTGTTTTAGCATTGGGAAATGAGATGCCGCTGGACAGGTTAAAGGAAACCCTCGGCGAATTGGGATACGAGCGAACAGATACAGTATATGGGCCGGGACAGTTTTCGGTGAGAGGTGGCATTGTTGATATTTATGCTCCGGACAGCGATGAACCGTTTAGAATAGAGTTCTTCGGTGATGATGTAGATAGCATAAGAACCTTCGATATTGAGAGTCAAAGAAGTACAGAGAATAAAGAAAGAATCGAAATCTATCCTGCCATAACTCTGAACGAGAATTTTGAAGGAAAGGCTCGGTCGTATGAAAGTGAAGAATACGAATACATCTGGGATTATATGAAGGATGGCGATATTTTTATTGAGGATCCAGAACGAATAGTAGAGTCCCTAAATCTAAGACATCAAGAACTTTGGAATGACCTGGAATACCTGATTGAAAAAGAGCAGGCAACTTGGGATGAAGGTGATTTAATAACAGGAGTGGAGGATTTACAAAAGGCATATGAAAAAGAGGCAGTGTATTTTCTTCAGCCCTTCACCAGAAGAATCCAGGGCGTAGAAGAATTATCCGAGATTAGGTCATTTAGGATGCAGCCTGTAACCAGTTATAACGGGCACATGGATCTTTTGGCAAAGGATATAAAATCCTTTGGAGAAAAAGGATATAAGGTATATATTTCTGCCTCAAGCGATCCGAGAGTTAATTCATTAAACGATTTCCTGAAAGATGAGAAGCTGGATGGCATAGCTAGTGTTAAACCGGGATTCTTATCTGCCGGTCTTGTTATACCCGAAGAAAAAGAATGCTATATAAGCGATGGAAATATATTTGACAGTTCCAAGATTGCGGGGAGAAAGAGAAAGCATAAGGCTGCGTCTAAAGGAAAAGCAATTCAGGCATTTACAGAACTCCACAAAGGCGAATACGTAGTTCATGACAATCATGGTATTGGCGTATTCCAAGGGATAGAAGAATTAAATGATCAGGGTATAATTCGTGACTA
Organism: uncultured Eubacteriales bacterium; assembly: GCA_902797405.1. Lineage (GTDB taxonomy): Bacteria > Bacillota > Clostridia > Peptostreptococcales > Anaerovoracaceae > Eubacterium_B. The sequence goes on from CADBSP010000013.1 coordinate 5,535, forward strand.
TATAAAAATCAAATATCAGGGGCATGGAATCCTTTATGTCCCTGTAGAGCAGATGGACGTTGTCCAGAAATACATAGGCTCTGAGGGGAAGACTCCAAAGATTAATAAACTCGGTTCCGATGAATGGAGAAGAATTAAGCAACGCGCCAAAAAAGCAGTTGCGGATATGACGGAGGAACTAATAGAACTCTATGCCAAAAGAAAATCTGAGAGCGGATATGCTTTCTCGGAAGACACTGTTTGGCAGGCGGAGTTTGAAACAGCATTTCCTTATGAAGAAACACCGGACCAGTTAAGATCGATAGATGAAATAAAAGCAGATATGGAGAAGGAAGAGCCGATGGACAGACTTCTCTGTGGTGACGTTGGTTATGGGAAAACCGAAGTTGCAGCTAGAGCAATATTTAAATGCCTTATTGAAGGTAAGCAGGCGGCAATGCTGGTTCCAACAACAATTCTGGCAAGCCAACACTTTGATACGTTAAGGGAAAGACTTAAAGGGTTTCCTTTTACCATAGAACTAATGTCCAGGTTCAGAACAAACAAAGAACTCACCGACACCGCTGAAAAACTTTCCAAGGGAAAAGTTGATCTAGTAATCGGAACTCACAGAATTCTTTCCAAGGACATAAAGTTTAAGGACCTCGGTCTCTTGGTTGTAGATGAGGAACAAAGATTCGGAGTCAAGCATAAAGAAAAACTGAAAACCCTTAAGGCGGGAATCGATGTGCTTACTCTTTCGGCTACTCCTATTCCCAGAACCTTGAACATGTCTTTAACAGGAATTAGAGACATGAGCCTTATATCAGAGCCGCCGGAGGAACGATATCCTGTTCAAACCTATGTTATTGAGCAGGACGATGACCTGGTTAGAGAGGTGATTAACCGAGAACTGGACAGGGGTGGACAGGTATTCGTAGTTTATAATAGAGTAAGAGGAATCGTAAGAATTGCGGAAAGAATTAAGGAACTGATTCCGGAAGCCAGGATAGCAGTTGGACATGGGCAGATGAGCGAAGCTTCCTTGGAAGAGGTCATGCGTAAGTTCGTTTCGGGAGAGATTGATGTTCTGGTAGCGACTACAATAGTTGAATCCGGCTTGGATATTCCGAATGCGAATACTTTGATTGTATTGGAGGCGGATAAATGTGGGCTTTCGCAGCTCTATCAACTGCGAGGAAGAGTCGGAAGATCCAACAGAATTGCCTATGCTTATCTCATGTACCAAAAGGAAAAGGTATTAACCGAGGTTGCAGAAAAGAGGCTTAGGGCAATAAAGGAGTTCACTGAATTCGGTGCAGGCTTTAAAATAGCAATGAGAGATATGGAACTACGCGGTGCGGGTAATGTGCTTGGTGCAGAACAGAGTGGACATATGCTGGACGTTGGTTACGAAATGTACGCCAGGCTTGTTGACGAAGCTGCTCGTCGCGCCAGAGGAGAAGAAGTCCATGAGAAGAGGGAAGACTTCGCTGTCGAAATAAAGGTAAACGCCAATATACCTCAGTGGTATATTGAAGACGAAAGTATCAAACTTGCCATGTATAAAAGAATTGCTGATATTGAAAGCGATTATGACAGGGACGATGTAATAGACGAATTGATAGACAGGTTTGGGGATATACCAAAGGAGACAATAAATCTTATAAAGATTTCTCTCATTAGGTCAAAGGCGGAGAAATCCCCGCTTACCAGAATCCATGAACAGAATAGTAAGATTTATCTAACTGTTGAAGGTGAAGAAAAAATATCTCCATTCACCGTAATGGAAATGAACGAAAGATTCCAGGGAAGAAGTCTCTTCCACGGAGGAAAAGAATCGTATTTTGTTCTATCTGTAGATAATAAGAATAAACTGGACTCTACGATAGAAGCTATTGATATACTTAACAGGAAGGAATAGAATAGAATCATGATTATTAAAAATGTATCGATACTTACAGAAAACATGGAAGTAAAGACCGGTCAGGATGTAGTTACATCCGATGCCTTCATTAAATCGATAACTGATAATAAAGGAAATGAACGATCCTTATCAGAATTCGATGCTGATTCGGGTGATGAGATCATCGATGGAAGTGACTATCTAATGATGCCGGGATTTTTTAATGCTCACGGTCATTCGCCCATGTCACTTATGAGGGGATATGGAGAAAACATGGTGCTCCAGGACTGGTTATTTAATAAGATATTTCCGTTTGAAGATTGTTTGACAACAGAAGCTGTTTACTATGGCACGCTTTTGTCCATGGCAGAATCTTTCAAATACGGTATAGTGTCAACCAGCGACATGTATTACTTTCTGGATGGCATGGCAGCCGCAGTAAAAGACTCGGGTGCAAAGGCAAATATATCCAGGGCTGTAGCCAATCCCACTGGGCTTCCTATTGATGAAGTCGTTGGCTATAGGGAAACAATTGAGGCGTACGAGAAATACAATGGTTCCTGTGATGGAAGAATAAAAATCGATGCTTCAATTCATGCGGAGTATACTTCCGATGAAAAGACAGTAATCGCTCTGGCTAATCTATCCAAGGAATTAGGTGCTATTATGCATGTTCACGCGTCTGAAACAAAAAATGAACACGAGGAGTGCAAAGCCAGGCACGAAGGTAGAACGCCGATAAAGTATTTTGCTGATTGCGGACTTTTGGACGTTCCTTCCATCGCCGCTCATTGCGTCTGGGTAGAAGATGAAGATAGAATTATCCTTAGAGATAAGGGTGTTGTCGTTGCGACCAATCCGGTAAGCAATTTAAAGCTTGCAAGCGGCATCTGCGATGTAAAGGCCTTAATGGATGCAGGTGTTATGGTGGCTCTCGGAACGGACAGTGTTGCCAGCAACAATCAACTCAGTATGTTTGAAGAAATGAAAACCATGGTGCTTCTCGCCAAAGTAAAAAACAATGATCCAACGGTGCTTGAACCAAGGGAGGCGCTTGGAATCGCAACCAGACACGGAGCAATCGCACAGGGAAGAAATGATTCAGGAATAATCAAAGAAGGGTATAGAGCCGACTTTATTCTATTAAATAAAAAGTCGCCTAATATGGTTCCTGCCTATGACCTGGTGAATAATGTGGTGCTATCTGCTACCGACAGCGATGTCTATATGACTGTGATTGATGGAAGAATAGTATATCGAAACGGAGAATACTTAACTATCGATATAGATGATACGATAAAAGGCGTGGAGAAATCCATAAAAGATATACTTAAAAGAGTACAATAAACAAGTAGGTTTCTTAAGTGGAAGATAATAATATTGAAAGAATAAAAACCAGCGGTAATGTCGTTAAAGGCGCGGCGATTATAGGCGCAGCGGGAATCGGAGTAAAGGTTCTCGGTGCGATATTTAGGATTCCTTTGACAAACTGGATGGGTAGTGTCGGGATGTCCTATTATCAGATTGCCTATATTATTTATTCAGTACTAATTGTGCTTTCAACCGCGGGATTTCCTGTAGCTATTTCCAAACTCGTTTCCGAGAATATCGCAAAGGGACAATACCAAAACTCCAGAAAGGTATTAAAGACTGCTATTGGAATAATGGCGGTTCTAGGTGGGATATCTGCTGCCATTTGCTTTTTTGGAGCGCAGGCTTATGCCGATTACGTAAACAATCCTCCTGCTGCTCAAGCAATAAGAGCGATTGCTCCTGCGCTGCTATTCGTTCCGATTCTTTCCTCTTTCAGAGGTTTTTTCCAGGGAAGACAAAACATGAATCCCACCGCTCTTTCGGAAATAATGGAGCAGCTAACCAGGGTAATCGTCGGTTTTGCGCTAACATTAATTTTATTAAAAAAAGGACTTCCTCAGGCCGCTGCAGGTGCTTCTTTCGGAGCTACCGCAGGATCCTTTGTTGCAATGCTTTTCATGGTTCTGGTTTTTGTAATGCACAAAGGTGTAATAGAAAAAGAGATTAGAGCAGGAAGAGAATACATAGAAGATACGATAGTAATCATTAAAAAGATTCTCCTAATTGCAGTTCCTATTATCATAGGAGCAGAGATTATTCCAATCATGTATTCGATTGATGCCACGGTTATCATGCGCAGGCTAAATGCCACAGGATGGAGTCAGGAAGAGTCCAAATACCTCTATGGTCTCATGGCGGGGTATTGCAATTCCTTAGCAAATATGCCGGAGTTTTTGATTCAGGCAATAGCGATAAGTATCGTTCCTGCAATTTCCCATGCCAGAGCCAGAGATGATAAAGAAGATGTAAAGAGGGGAATAGTAATGGGCTATAAACTGACTACCCTGATTGCATTCCCGTGCATGATTGGGCTAATGTTTTTATGTAAGCCCATATTCCAGCTCCTTTATCCGCTTAAGGTTGATGAAGCTATGGACGCTATTCCAACATTCATCATGATGACTTTTAGTATAGTTACCTTGGCTCTATATGAGACATCAACAGGAGTTCTCCAGGCCATAGGAAAGCAAATGATTCCTCTAAGGAACGTAGCCATATGTGCAGTCATAAAAATAGCGCTCACATTTATTTTAGTTGGAATTAAATCAATCAATGTAGTAGGTGCTGCAGCAAGTTCGGTTATTGCATATCTCATTGCTTTTATTCTAAATGAAATGGCTGTAAAAAAGCATACCGGAACTCGTGTCAACATTATGAGTATATACGTTAAGCCACTAATAGCATCTTTGGTAATGGGCGCATTCGCATATGGAGCATATAGAGGCGTTGCGATAATCGCAGGAATGAAGCTTGC
>CADBSP010000014.1 GCA_902797405.1 uncultured Eubacteriales bacterium
CAAATACTGAAAGGATCTTGTATTAATATTATATTACCAGAATACAACATCCCACATTTTTGTGTCCAATTTTAGTTTACCAGTTCAATGCCCATGGGCATCGGACTTTTTTGGGTCGATGCCCACGATTTTCAAAGATTCGAAGTCCTGATTTCGTGGGCAGAGTCTCTTTTTTTACCGATGCCCATGGGCATCGGTTATTTTTTGGTCGATGCCCACGATTTTCGGAATTTCTATAGCCTGTTTTCGTGGTTAGTCCTGAGGAATCATTTATCAAAGAATTCCCTCACGGCCTTCGCGGCACGTGCATCCATGCCGCTAACAGAGGAAAGCTCTGACTCTGTTGCAGCCTTGATTTTATCGACCGAGCCAAAGTGCGCCAGGAGCGCATTCCTTCTAACCGGCCCAATCCCGGGGATTTCATCTAGTACCGAGCTTATTGCCTTCTTGCCGTGAAGTCCTCTGTGATACTCAATCGCGAAGCGGTGCACCTCCTCCTGAATCGTCCCCGCATACTTGAATAAGAGCGGTCTCTCCCTCAAATCCAGTTCACTTCCATCAGCAAAAACCACCGCTCGGGTTCTGTGGCTGTCGTCCTTTGCTAGACCCACAACGGGGATATCGTATCCTGCCGTTGCCATAGCTTTTCGTGCGGAATTCACCTGGCCCAATCCACCGTCCATAAAGATTATGTCGGGAAGTACAGCAAATGCAGGGTCGCCCTTTTGCGCTCTTAGGAGACGTCTCGTAATCATCTCCTCTAAGCTAGCGTAGTCATCGGGGCCCACGACCGTCTTTATCTTAAACCTGCGGTAGTCTTTTCTAACCTTTCGATTGCCTTGGAACACAACCATGGCGCCAACGGAATCAACACCGTTGGTGTTAGATATGTCGTAAGCCTCCACACGGTAATCCATCTTTGTATTATTCTTTTTATGATCACTCGCATCGTGTCCAAGCGGCATAACATATTCTTTTTCTGTCACATTGTCATCTGTACCTTCTGTTCTGCTTTCAGAAGTGTCCGCCGATACGCCACCTGATTCTTTTGCACATTTACTTTCAGCTCTGCTTTCAGAAAGGTATCCCGCCTGCTCCAAGAGGAATTCTATTTCCTCGCGAAGTGCCTTTTGTTTCTCATCATGTGACGCTTTTCGAGCGGAAATCGTTTTCCCAAGTTCATCCCTATCCTTCTGCGCCATCAAAAGAAGCGCTCTGTTTTCCCCTCGTTTCGGGACAGAGATATGAACCTTGTGGCTTCGGTCTATTGCCAAGAAATCTTCCAGGAGTTCCACCTCATCAGGGAGTTCTTCAACCAAGATATCATGAGGAACATCCGCCCACTTGGTGTAATACTGTTTGATAAATTCCGACACTAAAAGGCTTCCTGAATTTCCTTGCCCAAATTGCTCACCATTCTCAGCAAAAACGCTTTCGACTTCATCAGTCCTATCAGTTTCACCAGTTTTATCGACTCCATCAAAGTTCCCTACTTGTACTTCTTCACCTGTGAAATCAAATGTCTCACGTCCCACCAGTTTTCCATTTCTAACCTGGAATAGAACAACTGAAATCGGAGTTGATATGGCTAATAAATCGTTAGATGCACCTGATGAACCTGATGAATCTGTTGGATCTAATGCACCTGATGCACCTAATGAATCTAACGAACCTAATAATCCTGTTGAACCAGATACTGCACTATGTGTTTTATCTGGAGCTGACTGCGTTGTCACATATACCGGGAGCACCACGTCCATATCTTTCCCCGAAACCATGGTTACCCTTTGTGCCTGAGAAAGAGCATCTGCAGCAAGCACCAAATCACGATACTTAGCTGCGTCTTCGAATCGCATTTCATTTGAAGCCTCTTCCATCGACAATTTTAGAGTCTTCACCAGTTCGTTGTTTCTGCCCGAAAGGAATCCCAATATATCCTCAATCTTCTTTCTATATTCATCATAAATATCGATCCCAGGGTAATTGGTGTTTTCCCGTACAGTATTGTCATGTGCAGTATCAGCATGCGCATTAATATTGATTTCAGTATTGCTTATTACTTTACTAGCTTTATCTACATCATCTATATCTATATCTTTATCTTTATCTTTATCTTTATCTTTATCTCTATCTCTATCTTTATCTCTATCTTTATCTATGTCTATATTCTTATCTCTGTCTATGCCTTTATCTATATCTATATCTATGTCTTTAACATTAACTATATCGATATCTTTATTTCTGCTTACGTAATCTTTACTAAATTTGCTCGTTGCATTATCGCTGAGAAGGCACATCCCCTGGCACTGCCCGATATGATAGTTTAAGCAAGGTCTGTGGCCTTTGTTGAAAACGGTTGGTGCGCATCGCTTCAGCCTATATGTACTGTTTATAAGTTCCACCATCTGGTTAACAGCGCCAACGTCACTAAATGGGCCAAAGTATTTGTTGCCATCATTTTTTAATTCCCTGGTTTTAATTACTCGCGGAAAAGGTTCTGACGTTGAAACCATGATATAGGGATAGGTCTTATCATCTCTAAGGAGCACATTGTATTTTGGTTGATACTTCTTTATTAGATTGCATTCCAAAATAAATGCTTCCATTTCAGATGCGCATGTAATGTATTCAAATTCTGCAATCTGAGACGTAAGCGCTCTAAGCTTAGGCGTGGATTTACCATATGTCTGGAAATACTGACGAACTCTGTTTCTAAGAGAGATCGCCTTTCCAACATAAATCACTTGGCCTAAACTGTCCTTATGCATATAAACTCCCGGAGTGTCCGGGAGTTTTTTTAGATTTTCTTTAATATCAAACATAATTATAATTGCTCTGCCTACAGCACCTTCAGTATAGCAACATTGCTTGCTGCATATGCAGTATAATTGCTCTGCCTACAGCACCTTCAGTATAGCAACATTGCTTGCTGCATTTGCAGTACAATTCCTCTGCTTACATATCAAACTTCAGTATAGCAACTTTGCTCGCTGCATATGCAGTATAATTGCTCTGCTTACATATCAAACTTCAGTATAGCAACTTTGCTTGCTGCATATGCAGTATAATTCCTCTTCTTACATCAACCTCAATACAAATGCTCTACTTATAGAACCTGCCTCGATAGCTTTCGAATTCTTCCTTCTCCTGCTTGATCTCCTGCTCGGCCATGGTTCTGACTTTGTTTCTATGTGCCCTTCTCTGCTTCCTCTTCACACGGCTCACGTTCATTGCCCTAAGTATCAAAAGAATGATAACCGCCAGAATAACAAAGCAAATTATCACTGTACCGCGGTTTGAAATCCCGATATATGAGAGGAACCAGCCCTCCTCAACATCGTGAGCAGCAACCAGCGGAACCTCATCTATTTTTTCATCAGCCAGATATACTTCGTAAGTACCAACAGGATCTCCGGCCCTTACGGGAGCAGTGATGTCCTCATCAATTACAGCAACCAGCTGAATCAATTCCTTTGATGCCTGCTTGGGAAGATAGATAAAGGACTCACCGGCGGTCTTTGCTTCGGTTCTCGTAACCGCACCACGCTTAACCTTTACCGTAGAGACTATCTGATCTCTTTCCACCACCTTTAATCCCTCAACCATGGCGGTCGCATATTCAATCAGCTGATCGCAGTCGGATCCACGGCGATCCAATTCTCCGCCAAGGGCAACCACAATAAGCTCCAAATTTCCGTCAACGTAATCCATGGCGATGGTGGCCTTTGTGTCATCCCAATATCCGGTCTTTCCAGCCAGATAGCCTGCCTTACCTTCCATCAAAAGCTCATTATGCCCTTCCATCTTATAGGCGTCACTCAAATTGGTCGCAGGCATTTCGTAATAGTTGGCTCCGGCAATCTTTCTCATAGTCTCGTTGGCAAAGGCCATCTTTGATATCTCCAGAAAATCCTTCGCCGTAGTGTACTGCTGTGACACATCGTCTATTAGTCCGTTCGGATTTACGAAATGTGTATTCTTGCAACCCAGGTTCTTAACAGTATCGTTCATCAGCTGAACAAAGCTGTCAACGTCGCCTGATACAGTTTCAGCCAAGGCATAAGCAGCATCATTTCCGGAGAGAATCATAGTTCCATAGAGTAGCTGCTCCACGGTCACAACCTCGCCGGCCTTCAAATTCATGGTCGATCCATCCTCGTAAGCAGCAGCCTCTGAAACGGTGACCTTTTGATCTAAGGGGAGTTTTTGAATGGCAATGAAAGCGGTCAGAAGCTTGGTTATCGAATAAGGCGAGAATCTCTTATCTCCGTTTTTAGCAAAGATTAGCTCGCCGGTGTTCTTACAGTAAACCGCAGCACTCCCGGAGCTTAAGACAGGCTTTCTGATAGTCCCGTCCGGAGCAACGATAGGAAGAACCGCTTGCTTTTCTTTTTCCTTGTCCTCTTCAGACTCAGTACTTTCAGTCTCTTCTGAATACGTTTCCTCTTCCCATTCTCCGGCCCATTCTTCCTGCCATGCTTCTTCTTCCTGAATAGCCGCTTCCTCGCTGTAATCCTCAGCATACTCTCCGGAGTATTCGTCCTCACCGTCGATTACAATCCACTCGCCATCCTCATTGTAATAACCGTTTACCTCTTCCGTTTCCTCCGACCATTCGCTCTCCTCGGAGCTCTCCTCGTAGTATCCCTCCGAAGTTTCCTCTGAAGAATAATCTTCCGTTTCCTCGGCCACAACAAAAGCCGGACCTATGCTAAGGCCGGCTATCATTATTGTGATTAAAAGTGTAACAAAGATTTTTCCCCTAAAAGCTTTTCTCATATCCCCATCCCATAACGCTTATTCTATGGCTATTAATTTTAGATTCTCTTTAAGCCTTTTCAGAAGTTCTCATCAAAGGCTGTATCATTCGGCCAAACTACTTATTCGCCTTCTTGAATCTTTCCATAAAGTCTATCAAAGCTTCCACGGCCTCTAATGGAACTGCATTGTAGGTGCTTGCGCGCATGCCACCGGCAGTCTTATGTCCCGCCAAATTTATCATGCCTTCCGCTCTCGCCTCTGCAACAAACTTCTTATCCAGTTCGGCATCACCTGTAACGAAAGTAATGTTCATTAGAGATCTATCTTCTTTATTCACCAAAGGTTTATAGAAGTCGCCACCTTCTCCATCCAGGTAATCGTAGAGGAGATTCGCCTTCTTTACGTCGTATTCATGAACAGCCTTTACGCCACCTTCAGCCAGGAGATACTTAAACACTTCACCTGCAACATAGATGGAGAAGCAAGGAGGAGTATTATACATGGAACCCTTATCTGCATGAATCTTATAATCCAAATAAATCGGCGTTCCCTCAGGTGCATGACCAATAAGGTCCTCGCGGATGATTACGATGGTTACACCGGCAGGCGCAACGTTCTTCTGTGCTCCAGCCCAGATTAGTCCAAACTTACTTACATCAATTTCTTCACTCAAAATCGAGCTGGACATATCTCCAACCAAAGGAATATCACCTGTGTCCGGAATATATGGGAACCTGGTTCCGTAAATTGTATTGTTCAAGCAAATGTAGACATAGTCTGCATCGCTTCTAAAATCTTCTCTGGTAGTCTTTGGCACATAGGTATAGGTCTTATCCGAGGAATCAGCAACGATTCTGATGTCACCAAATTTCTGTGCTTCCTCGGCAGCCTTCTTTGCCCACTGACCTGTAACGATATAGTCAGCTTTTTTTGAATTCCTCAAGAGGTTGATTGGCACCATAGAGAACTGCAGTGTTCCACCACCCTGAAGGAAAAGGACTTTATAGTTATCAGGAATGTTCATCAATTTTCTGAGGTTGGCCTCAGCATCATCTATAATCTGTTGATATTCTTTGGACCTATGGCTCATCTCCATTACAGATTCTCCGGTTCCATTGTAATTCGGAAGATCTGCTGCCACCTTTTCAATTACCGGAAGAGGCAGCATGGAAGGACCTGCAGAAAAATTGAAAATTCTACCGTATTTTGCTGGATTGATTTCGTTAATCATTTTGTCTCCTCTCAGGGATATCACCCTTGATTTTTCAATGTATTTCAGTTGTATTTCATTGATTTACACGCATCCCCGGACTCCAAAGCCCATACACAGTTAGTATAACTCTATGATTGTTGAAAGTAAAGGGTTATAGTGCTATAATCGACCTTAGATTGAAACAAAGGAGACAAAAATACCATGTATAAGATTGCAACGCTAAACAAGATTTCACCTGTTGGTCTGGAAAAATTCACCGATTTATATGACATAGTCGATGGAGCCGAAGGCCCAAGCGGACTTCAGGATGCAGCCGGCGTTCTGGTTAGAAGCCAGGTAATGCACGATATGGAAATGCCGGAAACCTTGCTGGCCATAGCTAGAGCCGGTGCAGGTGTAAACAATATCCCGTTGGACAAATGTGCAGATGAAGGAATCATCGTATTCAATACACCGGGAGCAAATGCCAATTCTGTAAAAGAGCTGATTCTGGGCGCACTCATCATGTCCTCCAGAAATATGTCGGAAAGCATCGCATGGGTAAATTCCCTAAAGGACCAGCCGGATATCGATGATATATCAAAGGCAGTAGAAAAAGGAAAGAGCAAGTTCGCAGGTCATGAAATCTATGGGCACACTCTGGGTGTTCTCGGTCTGGGTGCAATCGGTGCAATGGTTGCAAACGCAGCAATAGGACTAGGCATGAAGGTTGTGGGATACGACCCTTACCTCACTCCTGCAGCAAAGGAACGCCTCCTCTTCGATGTAAAAATCGTCGACACACCTGAGGAACTCCTAGCGGAATCCGATTTTGCAACAATCCACATTCCTTCCATGGATTCAACCAACGGAATGTTCAATAAGGAACTGCTGAGCCACGCAAAGGACGGTCTGATTCTTCTCAATTTCTCCAGAGATAAACTGGTTGTAGAAAAAGATCTTTTGGAACTCCTGGAGTCCGGTAAGATTTATAAATACGTAACTGACTTTGCTACACCGGGAATCATGGGAGTTGAAAGAGTAACTATAATGCCGCATCTTGGCGCATCCACAGAGGAAGCTGAAGACAATTGCGCAGTGATGGCAGCAGAGGAACTCATGGCATTTATTGAAAGAGGCGAAATAAAGAATTCCGTGAACTTCCCTGCAATCAATCTGGATATGGCAGGAGAAGATGCGCTGGCAGCGGCCGACTCCAAGAATCGTGTGGTCATTCTAACAAAGGGCGAACCATATCCTGAAAAGCTTATCTCCGCCATGTTTGCCGATAAGGAAGCAAAGGCAGTTGTGGGGGCCGTTCGCGGTGACTACGGAGTGGCCATCCTGCTAACGGATGACGAAATCACCGAAGTTCCTGCAGTTGACGAAGTTCTGAAAGTAAGAGTAATTAGTAGAGATTAGTATTAATGCCGAGGGATAAACCTGCCGGTAACTTGTCCTCGAAATTTGCCACGAAATCCAAAAAAAAGAAAGCATCCCTTGGGAGTTATCAACGGGGGTCCCCAGCCCACTGGATAACTCCAACAAGGGATTTTTCATTTTTTTGGTTCGTGGATTAAATTTCTGCGGAATCGTTACCGGCAGGCTATCCCTCGGCAGAATAGCAATCTCTATCTGCGAATGTAGGGACGGCAGGTTTATCCCTCGCTAGAATCACTTATTTCCACAGGACTTCCTTCATCAATGACTTCATTTACCACTTCAGAATTCGAGTCACTAATCTCCTCCAACGTAACCTGCATGTCCGGTGCGAAGTCCTCTTCTCTATCAGCCCTATCCATTGCCAGAACATCCTCTATATCCTCAATTTCCGGAAGCTCTTTTAGGGATGTGAATCCGAACTGCTGAAGGAACGTCTTTGTTGTACCATAGAGAATCGGGCGTCCTATTCCGGAGGATCGTCCCTGTTCCTCAACCAGTTCCTTTTTCATGAGTCCCTCAATTACCCTATCGCATTTGATGCCGCGGATAGAATCGATTTCGGACTTTGTCACAGGCTGTTTATATGCAACAATTGCAAGAACCTCTAATGCCGCCTGCGAAAGCTTTCTGGTCTTGACCGGTGTACAGAGTTTTTCAATATTGTCTGCGTACTCCGGTCTGGTTGCAAACTGGAAGCCATTATCAATCTGCCTTATCATAAGGCCTCTGCCCTCCTGGTCATACTCCTGCTGGAGTTCCAAAAAGCATTCCTTTGCTTCCTGATTTGTAACCTCTGCAGCCTCTGCGGCATCTTTGATATCCAGGGGTTGTCCCCAGATATACATAAGAGATTCCAGTATTGATTTAGTTCTCTTTTTATTATACATAGTTCTCCTTAAAGAAAAATTAGTCGCCTATAGGTACATATTTGCTGGGCTCAGAAGTATTGGGGTTACCCTGATTTGTTGTGCCGTCGTCGGGATCATCTGCAATTTGAGTAGCCTTATACGGTTTTACGAAAATCTCTCCGTATGTAGTGTTCTGAGTCGCATCCAGCATCTTATCCTTCATCATCTGAAGTATGGATGAGAATGTCACGATGACATCGTATTTATCCTTTTTATCGACAATCAATTCTCTGAACGAGAGCTTCCTTAATCCCTTTGATAGAGCATCCCTTAACCTGGTTCCAATCAGTCGGATTCTGCTCTCAATGGTTGCCTTTTCTCTCTCAACCTTTTGATAATGTGCTCTAACCTCTGCTTCTCTACGCTCTCTCTGGATGAAGAGTTCGAAGGCCTCCACGAATTTATCCAGCGACAGCGATAGGTATTCGTTCGGATTTTCCAGGTAAACCGAAATATCCTCCTGGGGCTTGGCATAAATCATGGAATTGATATCCCAGCGCTCAGCCAATTGCTCCGAAGCTTCCTTAAACTTCTTGTACTCCAGAATCCTTTCCACCAGTTCGCTTCTCGGATCCACATAGGGCTCATCCCCCGGTTCCACCTGCATCCTGGGAAGAATCATTCTGGATTTGATGTCTATCAAAGTCGCCGCAAGCACCATAAATTCAGAGGCTACGGAAAAATCCATAGCCTTCATCTCGTCTATATACGCCAAATACTGCTCCGTGATTTCGGAGATTCGTATGTCGTATATACTCATCTTTGCATTTTCAATCAGATAAACCAGCAAATCGAAGGGACCTTCGAAATACTGGAGTTTCACCTTATAACTCATATCGTTTCAACTGGTGCCTTTGTTATTAATTATTCAAAATCCGAGTTTACCCTTGTCTTATTCAATCTTCCAAAAATAAACCCTTTCTTTGTTGGTGACAATTATTCCGAAAGCTTAATGGGGCTAATATCATCTGCAAGCCTTAACCCGGGAGTTCTGTTGTCTTTCAGTTCGAACAAAGATCCCTCTGCCTTATACGCGACTTTTCCATCTATAATCGTGACTTCCGGATGAACCTGATCAAGCTCATCTATTGCTATTCTGCCTAAATCTCTGTCCAGGATGAGGAAGCTAGCTCTGTTTCCGACCTTGATTTCGCCCATGTCCAAAAGTCCCAAATAATGAGATGCCAGTTTCGTATAACCTATGACCATGGAATCTAATCCGAAGAAGGAATTCTCGTCAGCATGCTCACCTCTGGTTGCAGCCTCTTCGATTTCTTTAATCAAATCCGCCTTTAATGAAACAAATGGATCAAAGTCGGATTCGCCTCTATGCACTCTGCCACAAGGAATATTAAGATCCTCCAGCCAGCTTTGCTCCTGCATAAGAACCTGAAGCAGGTTGACCGATGGATCCATGTCGGATATCTCTACGGAAAGCTGCAGGCTGTTCTCTCTGCAGAATTCAACAACCTTTCTATACTCCTCTTCGGTGGTATATCTCTCACCCTTTATTGTGATTCCGGCCACATGAACTTTTCTGCTGCGAATGAGTCTTTGCTTGTCTTCCAGTGCTTCGGGATGTTCTTTGATATAATCCCACGGATAATAAAGCGATACATACTGCGGAAATTCTTTGATATAGTCAAATCCAATCTGTTCGCGAGCACCATCTGGTTCGTGACTAAGGTCATTTGGATTTAGGTAATCGTAGAAGGAGTCCTTTCCGTTTAATAAACCGGAAGCACCCAGCCCTATAATTCCCTTTGATGCCAGGTTTTCTCCTCCTCGGAAATCCATTCTAATGTCGGCATCAACAAAGCCCGGAACTACCGTGCGTCCCTTTAGGTCGATTACCTCGAATTCGGAAATCCTCGGATCGTAGAGCCCGGTTAACCCAACGCTTTCCATCAACCCCTGGACTGTACCAACATAATCAATCCCCCCTAGGGACACAGACATTGCCTCAGCATAAGGCAACTCCTCGTTACTGGTAAAGATCATTCCATTAACGTAAAGGGTTTTAAGAATCATATCGCTCCTCCAAATAATTCAACAGCTGTGCCGAATTCCAATATGTATGTCCTTCCAACTTCTTTTCTGTCAGTCTTTACTATTGCTCTTTTACTCTTTCTGACTAGTCATTTCCTGACTAATTGAAAAACCTGTCTGGCGTTTTTACTGACTGCCATTCCAAGAATAGTTCCCAGAATACCACAGGATATTACTTCACCGATTCCAACAGTTAGCATCATGAATGGAATAGAAAGCGGTGAACCGTAGGCGTGTTTTAGAACAAAGGGGATAATCAAAGCATTTGCAACAATCGGAGGAATGGTTCCGATTATGATTGGTTTAACTCCGTCCAAGCTTTGAGTGGATCTACTTACTCTAAAAAACTCTCCTACATAATAAGTTCCTACTGCCCCGATTAATGTAGCCAGGCTTCCGAATATGACGTCGGGAAGCACTGCTCCGCCCAAGATATTCGCTATCAGGCATCCAACGAAGAGTCCCGGAATAGCTGCCGGCGTAAATAAAGGCAAAATTGTCAATGCTTCAGATATTCTGAATTGTACCTCTCTAAAGGCAATTGGTGCGATAGCCACTGTGACTACAACGTAGCATGCAGCAATCATGGCAGCTACGGTAAGCCATTTGATGTTTTTGTTTTTCATTGTTATAACTCTCCCTAGTTTTTTTGTTTTGCATTAATGCATCCGGAGGATGGTTTCGAACTCCGGATAAATATTGCCGGGTTTATGGACAACCAGGCACATACACTGTTATTTTATCACAGAATTACAATTATTGCACGAAAGAATTCAGTCGAGTTCCGGATTTGAATTCGGTCGTATTCCGGATTTGGATTCAGACGAGTTCCGGATTTGGATTCGGTCGAGTTCCGGATTTGAATTCAGTCGTATTCCGGATTTGGATTCTGTCGAGTTCGGATTTGGATTCAGTTCGAGTTCCGGATTTGAAGCTAGAGGACTGGGTAGAGTAAAAATCGCAATGACAAATATTCCAAGAAATACTGTTTAAAAACCCGGGGTGCCTTGCCCCGGGTGTATTATCTCGTAATATGTCGCGTTCTAGATCGTGTTATTCTCACTTGGATGTGCTTCTGTTTAGCGCATCCATGGTTTTATCGCCTACTGCAAATTTTCCACCGAACACGTACCCGGTTTCTATTACATCTCTGTATGCGCTCGGGAACGATGCATTGCCCATGGCCTTATCGTCGGCCAGCACCAAAATGGATCTATTGTGTCCGCAAAGCGCAGCTCCTGCCAGCGCATCCGGATAGTTCTGGCTGGTTGCCACCCCCATCTTGTTGGCAGATAGCTTTAGGCCAAGGCCGTAGCGAGCAATAATCGCACTAGTTTCGACGCCGTTCCTTCCACCCAATCGGGTAAGGACCGAGATATTATTTGCATTTAGCACTCTTTCAACGTCAGGTGTAACCGCACCGGTGCCTCCCACAATAATCGCTTTCTTTATATCCAATTCCTTCAGCGCACTGATCTCATCATTTGTCAAAGTCTTCCCATCCGCAGCCAGGAAAATCGGATATCCCATAGCATAGGAAATCGGTGAAACCGAGAGCGCATCCTTAAAACTCTTATTGGTAGCTATTATCGCTATTCCCTCAGAAGACCATCTGCCCTTACCCTCCAAAGCCAGTTTTGCGCTGGTATCCGCAGAGGTGTTTCCGAAGATTCTCTTTGGCGTAACACCAGAAACCTGTTTAATTTGATTGAAGACATTATCGCTTATAGCGAAGGTTCCTCCTGCAATAAATACCCTGGTCGGCTTCAGACTACGTATCAAAGCACTCGCTTGGCTGGATAGATTCTTCCCATTTGTTAGAATAATCGGAGCATCGTATAGACCAGCCAAACCGGAGGCTGCAAGCGCATCCTTAAAGTTCTCTCCTGTCGCAATTACCAATGTTCCTCCGGCCTTTGTAAACCCTTCCTCAACAATGGCTTGCATTGTATCATAGCGGCCATTTCCATACAATCTATGCCATACGCTCTTTGATGTACCGGAAGAACTACCGGTGTTGTAGTCGGATTTGGAAATCGTACGCTCTGAGGCACTGTATAGCCTTATAGTCTCAGCATCGTATTGGAAATCTATCGAAGTTCTGCCGAATTGTTTTGAATACCTGGAGGAGTTCCCCTTCGAATCCCCCTTCATAAAAAGTCCATCAAAGCGGCCATCATTACTTCCGATGGTTCCGCTATCACAGTTAGTCACGTCTACCAGATAGTTTTGTCCACCGATATGCACCAAATTCCATGTATGCGGACCCGCGCCTGTTCCACCGCTCATATGGCCTGAGACCATGTAGCAGTGGATAGTGGAATCCTTGAAGGTTGTGAGATCGCAGAGGAATTTGAAAGCTTTGCTGTACCCTTCACAGGTAACTGCGGTATTTTGATTGCCATCAAAGACATATATCATTTGATACGGGTCGCCGTATTTTTCACTTCTCCTTGGATCCGAAGCCACGGCGTGGTTATATGTAGCCAATCTGCAGATTTCGTCCTTGTAATAGGTCAGTTTTTCTATGTCGCTTTTATTTTCGACCTTCTTTACAATACTCTTTGCTGATTCGACTATCTTTGCTGAAGCAGATGTTTTGGAAGTATCGAGATCTGTGGTATCCCTTACACCTCTTTTGCTGTAATAAGCAGCAACGGGAAGGTCCATGCTTATTCTGGCTGAATGTACGCTGATTGCATTCACGCTGGGACTGCCCTGGTGTGATGCACTGATGCCCTGGATAGTCGTCGCTGTTTTATCGTACCAATACAATTCATAAGGCGCATCAGCCAGAAGTGCCTCGATTACCTTCTGTAAATTTAAGTTTCCGAGTTCTTTGGCTCTCACCTTTGTTTTGGCATCATTACTGTACTTGCCGCCTCCGGCAAACACAGTGCTAAGGCCTAATTCCTGGGCTGTATAGGATTTCCCACTAAGCTTACTTGTTAGGTCGATTTCTATTCTGGAATCTCCTCTCTTACCCTCGGCGATAAGTTTAATCTGCCTAAGAGCTTCATTAAATACATACCGCTCGATGTCGTTTAGGTATACGGACGCTCTGGAGTACTTTCCCTCATCGGCAGCAAATGACTCCGTTGCAGTCACTCCCAGGCTCATGACTGTCATCAAAAAAATCAAAAGGACAGCAACTGTCCCTCTAATCCATTTTGTTCCCGTTATACTTCTCATTTTCATTCCAGTACTCTTCATGCTTATCTCTCCGATTCTCACTCTGACGTCGTTGGGTCTATATACCGCAAACTCAACAAGCTGCGACCTTAGCATAATGAATCCAAATATGATCTAATAACACAAGTATAACATTTGTCAGTGCGCCCTGTCTATACATCATTAAAACAAATAAACAAAGAAGCTCACGCGCGGAGCGTGAGCTTCAAAGTTCTTTTTTATAATGCGTAGGATTTTTCGTTCATAGCTAGGAAGCAAGCAGCCGAG
>CADBSP010000015.1 GCA_902797405.1 uncultured Eubacteriales bacterium
AGGTCTGCCGTCATCATATTGACCGATTATTTCTGTATTGGTTTCTGTTCCGCACTTTGGTGCAGTAATAGTTGCTTCAATCGGTACAGTAATATGCCTGATCATGGGAACGTACAATTCCATATCTTCTGTTATCGCTTTCTTCGGTCCTACGTTGGCTGCACGCATCTCTGTATACCACTCATCTCCCAATGAAATATAATGAGAGAAGGTTTCAGGTGTGTAGAAATTGTACATGCTATATCCGTCCCTTTCGAACAGTGTATAGTAGTACTCTTTGCCGCTTCCTTCAATTGCATCCCTTAAGGTCGTGCCATCAAGAATGCCCTCAATTACAACAGGCTCCTCTAAGTCTTCGCCATCTACAGCTGAAAAGTGAAGCGTAACCGTATGCGCGGGCTTGTCACGGGTTTCCAGAACCGCACCGCAACCGGTGCACTTTTTAACTTGCTTGGTTGAATCATTTTCGTCGGCTTCCCATTCACCCGGTACATGTTCAGCAGGCACTGTTATAGTGAGCCCCGCCATAAAGGGCATATAGAACGAATCTACGTAATCGAACTCTGCACCTCCGGTCACTTCTATTTCGCTGTCTTCTATACATTTTTCAGAGAAAAGCAAACCGGGTTTTGGATCAAATGTTATATCTACATAATACTTCTCGCCACCGACAAATTTACCATTGAACGGTACATAGGATTCCGAGGAAACAAAATCCTCTTCGTTAATCCATCTGGCCCATGTAGAATATGAATCAAGTATTTCTTTGGAACTGTCAGCAAAGGTCATAACGGGAAGATTTGTTTGACTCTCCCAATCATATTTGTCGTAGTCGCCTTCAGGATTTGGTTTTACCGGAGTTGTAGTCTCTACACCACATTTCGGTGCATCAACTGTTACGAAGATTGGTGTGTCCACATACTTATACATGTGAGCATAAAATTCTTTGTCTTCGTATAATTCTATTGCCATGGTGGCCTCACGATCCTCATACATTTCATCCCACCATGTTTCCAAGGGACGGGCAGCATAGTATGAAAGGGGTTTCGATGTAATAGAGCCCCAATACCTGTAACCCTCCATAGCAAAGAAAGTCTTTGGTACAATCTCATCCTTAATGGCGTCATCAACGGCCTTCTCCAGGGTTGTTCCCGGAGCCACGTTGGTAATCTTAATTGGATCCATTAGGTCATCGCCGTCTACAGACGAAAAGCGAATCGTAACGGTGATGGTGTTGTTGCTATTTTCCTCGGCAAAGGCTGTGCCGCTTTCCATCGGTACCATTCCCAAAACAAGAAGGAAAGCCAACAAGGCGCTCATCATTTTCTTTAAGATATGTTTCTTATTCATAATACATTTCTCCCATCCAATCATCATATAGGCCAAAAATCTTCCTCATTTATTATGCTTTCTATATGCGGATCACTAATCTTCTTCTATCAAAGATGTGGAGGCCACGCTTTTGATAACCATTTCTCCCTTTTTGTTTTGAACGAAAATCACCTTGTCACCGGGTTCAACTCCAAGTATTTTACGAACTTCTATTGGAAGGGATATCTGACCATTAGCAGAAATCTTTGCAATATTCATTTCTTTACTCCTTCACTCCGTATTATTTTAAAAAAGAACTGCAAGCCATTAAGGCTTGCAGCTACTAGGCTTCGTTCACTCAATATGTTTATGCGTGATGATGTGTTTGTTCTTCTTTTACAGTCTTGGCTGCCAGGAAAAGTACTACGCTGAATACGATACTTGGGATTGCTGAAATCAGAGTTGAAAGATTGAATTCTGCGAAGTTCATGAATAGGCTGACAACGGATAATGCTAGAGCAATTATCGAAAGGATATATGCTGGGTTGATCTTGCTGAAATCATTGGATGCTCTTACAGAGAAGATTCCCAGAAGAACATCTATCAAAGAACAAACTGCAGAGAAGATTCCCATAGCCATTACCATTCCTGTTACCAGGCTGACATTGTTTACGTCCTGAGCTGTGGTGGCTACACCTGACGACAGGGTATTTGCACCAAACAGTCCACCACCGAAAACTAGTCCAATTCCCATAATTACTCCGAAAACACCTAGAATAACGGATAAAATTCCCAAAATCTTTAATGTGCTTTTTGCATTCTGAATACTCATTTTAATTCCCTCCTCATTTTTGTTAAATGAATATTTGATTTATATAATTGCCTTGCTGTCCTGGCTGAAGCCTTATAGTGTCAAGACAGTAATTTGTTCTGTCATGACAATAACACTTTCATAACACTTTGTCAAGCATTTTTTAAAAAATTTTTATTGTTTTATTTTTTTGTTTTTTGGGAATTTCAAATCTATGTCATCCGACACCGGTTATTTTTTATGTTCTACCAGGTTTATTCCAAATCCGCCCGGAGAAATCATCATTGCGGATTTCGAGGTTTTGGTATCCACCTGATGATGGCCGTATATATTCTTAAATCCCAGCGCCTCCAGCTTTTCGTAAGCTTCATCAAAATTATCAACGTTCATGCGGATTGCAACCATGTCTTCCTTTAGACCAATATCCACTTCCGAAATGTCGACATAATGGCCATCGCTATCCTTCATTCTAATTCCCGTCACATTCAGACTGCCTATCCCCTCTTGTTGATGTCGCCTCTCAAAACCAAGGGCCTCAAAAACTTTCACGATTGATTCAGCATCACTTGTAATAACCTGTGGATTAAAAGTACTGATTTTCATTTTTCTTCCTCCCTGTTCAGCTGCCTACCTTTTATCTGTTATACCTGTAAGTAATCTTCAGTCATCTTCATCCTATGGCAGTATTTTATCATAGACTATTTATTGAATCGAGATAATCCCAATATATTCAGGATATTTCCCCATAGCAACAGTCTTACCGATCGAATCCAAATACATTAGGAATAGAAACTGAATCCTTATTCAGTAAAACCGGCCCCGTTCTATTTCCTCTTCACATACTCCCTAAACCTGGGGAGCGTAAACTCTATATGCCCGTACGCAGGACTTGTTATCAAGCCTTTTTTCATAAGTCGATCTCTGTACACCGAGAAAGCATTGGAC
>CADBSP010000016.1 GCA_902797405.1 uncultured Eubacteriales bacterium
AAGTGGAATAGAATATCGGAACCATTTTCCACTGTCATGGAATCCTCGGTAACAGGAACGATGGCTACTACATCCACTCCCTGAACATCCAGGTGTAAGTGTAGCTCCGAACCCATCATTTCGGACACATCGACCTTGGCAGGGATTCCGCTTCCCGGAACAATGTGAACCGGACGAACTCCAGCAATAACATCCCGGGATTCGATTCCTGCATCTAGGAGTTTCCGGTTCTGCTGCTCAGTTAGAGGCGTCTTATTTCCGAAAATTTCAACCTCGTAGGAATCGCCGTTTTTTATCAGATGCGCATCGTGGAAGAAGTTCATCTGTGGTGTTCCGATAAATCCTGCAACAAAGAGGTTAACCGGATGATGGAATACTTCCTGAGGTGTTCCGATTTGCTGAATGAAACCGTCCTTCATTATGACGATACGGTCACCCAGGGTCATAGCTTCCGTCTGATCGTGGGTTACGTATATAAACGTTGTGTTGATACGCTGGCGGAGCTTGATGATCTCAGCGCGCATCTGGTTACGAAGTTTTGCATCCAGATTCGACAGTGGTTCGTCCATAAGAAGAACCTTCGGTTCGCGAACGATTGCGCGGCCGATTGCAACTCTCTGTCTTTGTCCGCCGGAAAGAGCCTTGGGACGACGGTTCAAATACTGAGTGATGTCCAGAATTTCGGCGGCTTCCTCAACCTTCTTTTTTATTTCATCCTTAGGGGTCTTTCTGAGCTTAAGTGAAAAGGCCATGTTCTCAAATACCGTCATATGAGGGTAGAGAGCATAGTTCTGGAAGACCATAGCGATGTCACGGTCCTTAGGCTGAACGTCGTTCATCAGTTTTCCATCGATAAAAAGGTCGCCGGCGGTAATTTCCTCCAGGCCTGCAATCATTCTAAGGGTGGTGGACTTTCCGCAACCGGAAGGTCCAACCAAAACAATGAATTCCTTATCCTTTATATCCAGGTCGAATTCCTGAACTGCGACTACACCTTCCTCTGTAATCTGAAGATTAATCTTAGACTCTGCATCCTGTGCATTATCTTTCTTTTTCTTTTCAGTATTCGGGTAGATCTTTTTGATGCCAACCAGTTTTACATCTGCCACGACTATTGCCCTTTCGTATTCTATCTTACTAAAACATTATTTCATTTATTCTACTTCATTGAAAGAAGTGAGTAGCTTTGAAATATAGACTAATTAGTCTTTAGCTAAGCTATTATTTTCTCCATGGGAGACGGAATTTTTTCTTTTCCTCCTGAGGCTTTGCAGCGGGCAAGGTAGCTGCTGTAGCAGACTGACCTACGAGCCTAAACTTTTCGTCCGGGAGGGCAGGGAATATCATTTTGGCTACTTCCATATATTCATCCATCAGGACTCTTCTGCATTTGGATAGAATCAAGTCACCGCCCTTACCGCTCATTACTCTTCCCAATAAGAGAACGTGTTTCATTTTATAAAGAGAGTAATAGAATGGAAGTGTATGACCTAAATAGATACCAATCCCTTCATAAACCTTAATTGCTCTGGGATCATCATTCTCCATGAGTGCCTGGACTACTTTTAGTTTTTCCGCAGGAGACAGATTGTCCTCCAACTCAATACCTGCTCTGGTAGCAAGTTTAATTATGCCATCCTGAGAAAAATACTTAACACCGCAACCAATATCTCCGCTCCATTCATCTACCATAGCATCGGGATTGCAATCGATTGGAACAAAGGCAAGCTCATTCAGCCAGCCGGTTATGCATCCGTCCTGATCTATGTAGCCGGCGGCTTCGCTGGTTCCCATGGCGATACCCAATACGTTGTCATCGCCTAAGCTAATTTTGCCTGCCAGTGCAGATACATCTCCATCGTTGGCAACGTAGAATGGGATGTTGCCAAAGGTATTGGTGATAGCTCGGATGTAGATGTCCTTTACCTTTGCATCAAAAAGATCCTCGGGAACTTTGGTGAATAGAGAAGCTCTCATGGTTCTATTGTTAATGAATATGCCGGCGCTTGAAACACCAACAGCATCAACCCTGGGTAGGTGAGAAGCTGCGGTTTTAAGAGCGCTAACGATTTCCTTATAATGATAATCGGGATCTTCGTTAATCTTTGGGAACCAGACAACTTCCTCATCAAAGACGCTTTCGCCGTTAACTACAGCTGATACTTTACGATCGCTTCCTCCGGCATCGAACCCAATTCGGCATCCCTCCGTATGGCCACCCATCTTCTGGGGATTATCCTTTTCATTCGGTATTTCGTCACAGAATACTACTTCGAATGGATGCTCGAATATATGTGCCATGAAATGAAAATCGAAGCTACGTGAACCCTCATCGGAATAGGCCTTTGATAGATAATCGAAAATGTCCTTGCTTCCGGATACATAGATTCGGAAACCGCCCTTCATCCAGAGAAGGGTTTTTACTAGTCGATCAACATAGTAATTATCTGCATCCTTCATCTCTTCTGTGCCATGAATGAAGGTGTTTACTGTAGCAATTTGTCCGTCGGCTCTTTCTATCGCAATCCCGATGGGAAAGGCATTTCCGGCTGATTCAAGGAAAGCACTTTGAAAGAGTCCCAGTGGAGTAAATTCCGGATCCAAGGAAGGTATGTTTGTTGGCGTAACGTCTATTCCGTATATGTTCATAGATGTACTCCTTTATAATGAACATC
>CADBSP010000017.1 GCA_902797405.1 uncultured Eubacteriales bacterium
CGGGTGAATCCCTGTTTTTAATTGTGTTTATTACAGGCACTTCTTTTTGACGTGCATTATTTAAATACAATATTTAAATACAATTTGAGGGAAATTATTTGTTAACAGGTCTAGCGATGACAAGTCAGCTATTATGGGAGGAATTATGACTGAACAATATAAAGCTTTGGCGGAAGTGCTTTTTCCGAATTTGGAATATACACCGGAAAGCTTGGAAGAAAAATATCCCAAGCGTAATCTTCCTGATGGAGCAAAGGTAACCCGTTTGGGACCGAGTCCCACGGGATTCATTCATCTGGGAAATCTATATGGTGCGTTTGTTGATGAGAGACTGGCACATCAGTCGGATGGCACGTTTTTCCTTCGTATAGAGGACACCGATGATAAGCGCTATGTTGAGGGCGCAGTGAAGATAATAATAGATTCACTTAGATTTTTCGACATCAATTTCGACGAGGGTGCAAGCATAGATCCTGCGACCGGAGAAAATGTGGATATCGGGCTATATGGTGATTACACTCAGAGTCACCGCGGGGATATCTATGCAACGATTGCGAAGAAACTCGTGGAACAGGGTGACGCTTATCCCTGTTTCCTTACCGAGGAGGAGATCTCTGAGATCCGATCCAAGCAGGAGGCTGCCAAACTCAATCCCGGAATCTATGGCGAGTATGCACCGTACAGGGAAATAACTGCGGAGGAAGCAAAGGCTTTGATGGACCAGGGTAAGTCATACGTAATTAGACTTAAATCCAGCGGCAGTCCCGTTTCCGGAAATTCTTCAACAGGCGGCATTGCTTCCGAAAAAACGGCAGCAGATGACGCTGGTTCCGGAAATCCCTCAACAGGTGATACGGCCTCAGTAAATCCGGAAACTGACAATGCATCAGAAAATAGAGAGGTCAAACGCTTCACAGTAATCGATGCAATCCGCGGTGAACTCAGTATGCCGGTTAATTTTCAGGATACTGTAATCCTAAAAACCACAGGCATTCCAACTTATCACTTTGCTCACGTAGTAGATGATCATCTGATGAGAACCACGCACGTTGTAAGAGGTGAGGAGTGGCTACCATCGCTTCCAATCCATGTGGAGTTATTTGAGAAACTCGGCTGGGAACCTCCTGTTTATTGCCACACCGCGCAGCTTATGAAAATAGGCGACGACGGGAATAAGAGAAAACTTTCCAAGCGTCACGACCCGGAACTTTCCTTGGATTATTACAGGAAGATGGGATATCATCCGGCCGCAGTTAGGGAGTATTTGCTGACAATACTAAATTCCAATTTTGAAGAATGGCGTAGTGAAAACCCTGATGCTTCAATAGATGAGTTTGAATTCACAACGGAAAAGATGAGCAATTCTGGTGCACTCTTCGATTTGGATAAACTAAACGATGTCAGCAAAGACGTAATGCTAAAAATCCCCGCAGAATCGATTATCTCTTTCCTGGAAGATTGGGCAAAGGAATTCAGACCTGAGGTTCTCGGAATCTTTGATGATAAGGCTTATCTAACCAAGATAATTGATCTTGGCCGTAACGATACCAAGTCACGTAAGGACCTCATATATGCGGAGCAGATAATCCAGTTCATCAGCTATTTCTTTGATGATCTCTATTCCGACAATAGTTGGATAGCAAAGGGTGCGATAAAGAAATCCGATGATGATGCGGAAGAAATGATGATATTCAATGAAGGTCTATACCCAAAAGAAAGCTTTCCGACGGAGGTTCCTAAAGAAGATGTTCCACTGATTCTAGAGAAGTATTTAGCAACCTACGATCATGGGGACGATCAAAGCCAGTGGTTCGATAAGATTAGAGAAATCGCGACTGAACTCGGATATGCAGCCAAGCCGAAGGATTTTAAAAAAGAGCCGGATAAATACAAAGGCCATGTAGGTCACGTAAGCACAGTAATTCGTGTGGCCCTAATGGGACGCTCACAGTCGCCGGATGTACATACTATCCAACAGATTTTGGGCGAGGAGCGCACCCGCAGTCGTATCACGTTAAACATATAGGATATATGCGTCTGTGATAACCTCTAAGTGACGACCGCTTTAGCTTTGCCCTAGGGCAAGCGGTTCTAAGCTCTGACTTCGCTATTCGTTATTCGCAGGTTTGCTCATAACTCATATTCGCTCGACAATCGCTAAGAATTGGGGCTCGGGAAGTCGCTACATTAGAGGCAATCACAGACATAAAAAACAAATATGGTTGAATTGAACAATAGCTGGGATGCACTCCTCGCTCCCGAATTTGAAAGTGAATATTACCAGAGACTGCGAAGGTTCTTAATTGATGAATATAAGAACCGGACGATTTATCCGGATATGTATGACATTTTCAATGCACTAAAAGTGACGCCTTACGAGGAAGTCAAAGTCGTCATACTGGGCCAGGATCCTTATCATGAACCTGGGCAGGCGCACGGAATGGCTTTTTCTGTTAATCCCGGGATTAAACAGCCGCCTTCTTTGGTAAATATATTCAAAGAATTGAAGGATGACCTAGGCATAGAACCTCCACCAAAGGAATATGGATACTTGATGGATTGGGCCAATCAGGGTGTACTGCTTCTTAATACGTGTCTAACGGTTCGCGCACATCAAGCCAATTCACACAGAGGAAAAGGTTGGGAACAGCTTACGGATAAGATTGTAGAGCTTCTGGCTAAAAGAGAAAAATCGCTGGTTTTCATTCTATGGGGAGCTAACGCCAGGAGCAAAGTACCGCTGATTGAAAGAAGCATGAATATGATGAAGCCGATAGCTAATGACGGAATTGAGACTTCTACGAATAGGGATTTTCCGGAGGCGGGCCGTCACCTGATTCTAGAAGCACCTCATCCGAGCCCGCTCTCGGCATACAGTGGATTCTTTGGAGGACATTACTTCTCCCGCACCAACGCGTTTCTCCAACAACATGGGGAAGATGCCATCGACTGGAAGATATATTATTCAGGTTAATAAATGAATTGCGTGGGAATTTGCGACCGCTGGTCCGATGGCAAAGCGAGTACGGTCGTCACATAGAGGTACATAAATTCCAGAATAGAAAGTTTATGACAGATCAATAATTGTTAAGGAAATAGTATGACAGATAGACAGAAGATAATTAATATAGCCGTAATCGCTCACGTTGACGCAGGTAAAAGCACCTTGGTCGATGCGTTTCTGAAGCAGAGCGGAGTATTTAGAGATAACGAGGAAATCGTTGATTGTGTAATGGACTCCGATGACATCGAGCGTGAGAGAGGAATCACAATTTACAGCAAGAACTGCTCCATCATGTATGGGGATTATAAGATAAATATCGTTGACACTCCGGGACACGCGGATTTTTCATCGGAGGTCGAACGAATTATGAAGACGGTGGATACGGTAATACTCCTCGTTGATTCCAGCGAGGGTCCGATGCCGCAGACCAGATTCGTTTTAACAAAGTCGCTGGAGCAGGGAATTGATCCAATTCTCTTCATAAACAAAATCGACAAAAAGGACGCTCGCATAGATGAGGTTGTTGATGAAGTATATGAACTCTTCATGGACCTAAATGCCAGCGACAGTCAACTGGATTTTCCGATACTCTATGGAATCGCCAGACAGGGAATCGCAGTGAAGGATCCAAAAGAAGTGGAGGGAATCGAGGTCGAGCAGGGGAGTGTTAAGATGAAGCACACTCCTGAGGGCTATGGGGGCTTTGATTTAAAACCTCTATTTGAAACAATAATTGAGCATTGCGAACCATATCCCGACAGAAGAGAGGAACCGCTCCAGATGCAGGTTTCAACCTTGGCCTATGATGACTATATAGGAAGACTTGGAATCGGTCGAATTACCAGGGGTACAATCAAAGAGGCCCAGACCGTTGCAGTTACAAAGGCAGACGGTTCTGTCGTTCAGAGAAAGATAAACCAGGTATTTGTATATAGAGGCCTAAAGAGGATGCCGGTTCAGGAAGCTCAGTGCGGAGACATAGTAGTTCTTTCCGGAATACCAGACATTTCAATTGGTGAGACGGTTTGTGATCCTGAGCATCCGGATGCCATGGAAATGATTCATATAGAGGAACCAACTCTATCCATGAACTTTATGGTTAATGCATCCCCCTTTGCTGGAAAGGTTGGAAAATATGTAACTTCCAGACACATTAGAGAGAGATTGAATAAGGAATTGGAAGTCAACGTTGGACTTACTGTTGAAGAAACCGATTCCACTGACTGCTTTAAGGTGTCGGGAAGAGGCGAACTGCATCTATCCATTTTGATAGAGAACATGCGTCGTGAAGGTTATGAACTGGCAGTATCAAAGCCGGAAGTAATCTACCACAAGGCAGAGAACGGACAGAGGTTGGAGCCTATAGAGGAGGTAATAATCAGCGTTCCCGACGAATACTCAGGCTCTGTAATTTCTAAACTAAACATCAGAAAGGGCATGATGATTCAAATGACCGGTGAGAACGGATATCAAAAGTTGGAGTATCATGCGCCGACCAGAGGCCTCCTGGGCTATCGCTCCGAATTCATAAATGATACCCACGGAGAGGGAACTATGGAAAGAAGGTTCTTCGACTTCGAGGAGTATAAAGGAGATATTCCGGGAAGAACAAATGGTGTTGCAATTGCAATTGAAGAAGGAGACTGCACGCCTTATGCTCTTTTCAATATTGGTGAGCGTGTCCAGATGTTCGTGGAACCCGGAACCAGGGTATATGAGGGAATGATAGTCGGAATGAATTCCAGATCTGACGACATGGAAGTAAACCCATGCAAGGCAAAGAAGGCAACCAATATGCGAGCAGCTGGATCCGATGAAAATATAAAACTGTCACCGGCTCGTCACTTTACATTGGAGGAGGCGCTCGAATTTATAGCTGATGACGAACTGGTTGAAATAACGCCGGACGACATCAGGCTTCGTAAGAAACTGCTTCACGAGCTTGATCGTCGTCGCCAACGCAATCAAAACAGCTAGTTCCCCGACATGCAACCAAAATTGCTAGTTTCCCGACATGCAACCAAAATTGCCAGTTTCCGGATAGGAAATCAAAACAGCTAGTTCACGAATAAGCAATCAAAACAGTTAGCATTTAGGATTCGTAAGTGTCAGCATGAGGGTTTTTGCTCAGGCGACTCTTAGCGATTCGCAAGCGGATATGAGGCATGAGCAGCTATGAACGCTTGCGTTCATAGCTGAGCGAGGACGATAATGATGAGAATCAATTATCGGACAAGCGAGGCTATGGTAATATCTGCGAATGCCGAATAGCGAAGCGAGAGCTTAGATTCGCGCGCTGAGC
>CADBSP010000018.1 GCA_902797405.1 uncultured Eubacteriales bacterium
GTTATGGCATTCCCGATTTGCGAAGTCTATAACCTCATCCGTAATTCCCATACCGTTGGTTGTTAATGTAAACCTAAAGTTCTTATTAGTTTCCAACTCCCTGCTTCGTGCGTATTTTACAATCTCTTTCACCACTTCGAAATTGAGGAGCGGTTCGCCACCAAAGAAGTCAACCTCCAGGTTGCGACGAGAACCTGAATTATCAATCAGAAAGTCAATTGCCCTCTTTCCCACCTCTTCCGACATCAAACTAGCAGGCCCATTAAACCTGCCCTGGCCTGCGAAGCAGTACGAACAGGTCAAATCGCATGCATGGCTCACGTGGAGACATAAGGCTTTTATGTCCGTGTGGCGTTCCTTCAATGTTGTAGCGTTAATGCGGAACACGTCCCGACTAAATAGCTTCTTCGACTTGTATAAAGATACAATATCCTCACAGCATTCGATGATGTCCTCTTCGGAAATTTCTTCATCGTAAAGCCCGAGCGAAGCCTTAGTCAGAATCTCCTTTACCACCTCGTTTTTTATATGAAATCTATCTGATAGACTTGATTCCAACTCTTCGTTTGCTTCAGCTAACTTCGATAGCTCAGTCTCAATTTCTTCGAAGAACTTATCTACATCGCCAAGCATCACATCGATTCCATCACAAAAAAGACGGATGATGTCATATGCTACATCATCCACCACATGAATTGAACCGCTATATACGTCTAAAACTATATTGTATCCGTTAAATTTATATTGATGTATCACAACTATTAATAATCATAAAGTCCTTTCAGGATAAAACCCGAAAGGACTTCGTTCCTTTTCGTCTAATTAATTATTGCTTACTCGTCTTCCTTTTCGCAGGGCTGGTTAGCAACACCGCAGGATGTCTTACAAGCTGACTGACAGCTAGTCTGGCATTCGCCGCATCCACCGTTTTCCAAACTCTTATTCAAATCTCTTGTTTCCAAAGTTTTTATTCTCTTCATTGTTTTGCTCCTTTTTTTATTTTACCCATCTATTATAAAATAAAAATTCTCAATTAACAAGATAAAGCTTAATAACTAGCTTATGCCTTTAGTACTGTCCGGAGAGCGCTGTCCGGCGCAAAACATCAAAGCTTCGCCTTATGATTACCTTTAAGTTTCAGTGCTTCCGCAGCCCTTTCAGCAAAGAACGTATCGCCGCCATACTTTACAACGAATTCAAACTGTTTCTTAGCCTCGTCAACCATATCATGATTGTAGTATATTTCACCCAGCCTATAACTGCACGCAACCTTTTGAAGGGGTTCTTCAACTTCCATAATCCAATTGGCGAATCTTTTATCCAATCCGTCATAGTTCCCGCGTTTTAGTTGAATAGTTGCGTAAACCCTCTCTGTTGCATCAAAGCATTCGCTTCTCTTTGGCTCTTTAAATGCGCTTAGATCAAAGAGAGGATAGCATTCCGTAAGCTCAGCCTCTGCTGCACCGAGCTCACCTCTTTCTATGTAGTATAGCGCATAGTCATTGTGATACGTCACCCGCTGAATCAAATCCTTCAAATCCGTACCCTGACTAATCTTTATTGAATCCAATACCCTCTTCATTTCTGAAAACTCACCATGCGCATGCAGACCTGCAGCCAGATTCAATCTAACTGCGTTCCTCTCCATGAAATCTCCAAACTTGGGGAATCTGGCATTAATCGCCTCATACTCATCTATGAATTCGGAAATTTTGCATTCATTGTACATGTTGGCTAATCGCTTTTCCCTGTTCTTTGCCATCCAAAACCAAAACGCAGTATTCGCAATCACCCAAACCGCAATTCCAATAATGAGGTAGACTTTGTTGATTTGCGTAACTCCAAGTAAAATACCGAGAATTATCGCACCTACCATACAAAGCGTTATATACTTGTAATAAATATCTCTATAAGTCTTCATATTAGTTTCCGGGTTTGTAACCGCTCTTTAAATCAACGATTCTGTTGAAAACCAATGGACCATCTCCACCGGCTTCTCCTCCCTTATGATCTTTTGGATCCGCATAATAGTATCCGTGACGGAAGAATTGGAACCGCTCACCAGGCTCAGCCTCTGCAAGAGCAGGTTCTGCAAACCCCTGCTTTTCTACCAGTGAATCGGGGTTAAGAACATTCTCCCCATTCTCATCCTCCACCATCAGATACCCGTAGTTTCTAATCGTAACAGGAACTGCTGTCGCAGCATCAACA
>CADBSP010000019.1 GCA_902797405.1 uncultured Eubacteriales bacterium
TCTGTTATCTTTTCTATTATCTCTTCGCTTTGTCGTTTTCATATCATCTCTATGTTTCACATTTCTTTTCAATGGCTTCTATGCTTCACATCCAGCATATCCTTCCTTGTTTCTCGTTCGGCATTGTCTGTTTTTTATCCCTTGCCGCGGGCAAAGGCCATCTTTCCTTCGATGCCGAACACCATTTCCCATTTATCAAAGCTTCAAATTCGGCATTGGCTATTTTTCGCCCCTTGCCGCGGGCAAGGGCCATCTTTCCTTCGATGCCGAACGCCATTTCCCATTTATCAAAGCTTCAAATTCGGCATTGGCTATTTTTCGCCCCTCGCCACGGGCAAAGGCCATCTTTCCTTCGATGCCGAACGATATTATCTAAGTCACTTAGTCTGTGGTGCAGAATCTCTTTTTTGGATTCTGCACTGGTGCAGATTTTGATTTTTGGTTTCTGCACCTCGAATTCTGGTCAAACCTCTAATTCTGTGGTGCAAAATCTCTTTTTTGGATTCTGCACTGGTGCAGATTTTGATTTTTGGTTTCTGCACCTCGAATTCTGTCATCAGTTACCGAGTCTGTTATTAATCATCACGCAATTATCATTCGCGAACGTATTTGAAGAACTGGAATTTGATGCCGCTCTTCTCATCGGTAATAACGTCACTTAGTTGATGCCGAGTGAATCTTTCGTCCTCGTCCAAGTTAACAAAGAACCTGTCCGCATCAAAGTCCTGATATATCTTAGTTACGTAGCAGACATCACAGAAAGGAAGGAGCGCCTTATAAATCTGCTCGCCACCAATCACCATGATGTCTTCCTGTCTGACGCCAGTCAGCGTTGACCAAAGCTCTTCCTCAGACGATACCGCCTCTGTATCCTGTGCCAGATAGTCAGGGTCTCTGGTTAGGACGATGTTCCTTCTTCCAGGCAATCCTTTTTTTCCGGGCAAGCTCTCCAACGTTACTCGCCCCATTATGACAGTCTTGCCAAGCGTTTTTTCTTTAAAGTATTTGAGGTCTTCAGGAAGGTGGCAAAGAAGACCGCCGTCTTTTCCGATTCCCCATTTTTCATCCGCAGCCAGAATCATTCTCATTTTGTTAATCTCCCCTTGCAATAAGCCTTGCAGTGTACAGCTGTTTGGCCAACCCTATTCGTCTGTCGCAATAAACCTTACAGTTTGCTGTTGTTCGACCAACCCTATTAGCATGTCACAGCAAGCCTTGCGACGCGCAGTTGTTCAGGTAACCCTATTCACCCTTTGCTATCAAGGCCGCTGCCTTCTGCATAACTTCACCTAATCGATTGCTGTCGCCAGTTAAGTAAAGATAACCAACCAAAGCTTCAAATGCGGTGGCCAATTTGTACTCCACCGGTCCCGCACTCCTACTTCTGTTCGGCATTTTATGATTTCTGGCACGTTTCACCAAGGCAATCTCTTCATCTGTCAAAAAAGCCCTTCCGTCATGCTCCTTCATCATCGCTTTGATTGCCATCGCCTGGCTTTCAGCTCTGACGTATTTGGTACATGCGCGGTGCATAGCGTCCGGATCATGCATGCCGGCGCCAACCAACAAATCGCGAATATAGAGCTCGTACACGCTGTCCCCTAAAAATGCCAGCACACCGGTATTCATCGTATAAGGGTTTCTCGCTTCAACTTTAATATCGTTCTTAAGCTCTTTATTATCTGCATTTTCTGCGTTTTTATTTTCTATGTTGCTTGATTCCATTTTAAACAATACATCCCCGAATAAGGCAAGCCAGTTCACACGCTTACATAATGCTTTTCATTCGACTCATATCGCTTTCTGCTTAGCTCTCAATTCTTAATGCTTTGCGTTTAGCTCTTAACACTCTTGCTTTGCCCTTAGCGCTTAGTGCTTCATGCTTAGCTCTTAGCGCTTTCTACCTGACGCCTATTCCT
Organism: uncultured Eubacteriales bacterium; assembly: GCA_902797405.1. Taxonomy (GTDB): domain Bacteria; phylum Bacillota; class Clostridia; order Peptostreptococcales; family Anaerovoracaceae; genus Eubacterium_B. The sequence continues at coordinate 1,920 of CADBSP010000019.1, forward strand.
TGATGATCTGCACGCCCTGTGGAGTGTCCTTCAGTGTGATTCCCATTTCTTTCAGCTGATCTCTGATTTCATCGGCGCGAGCAAAATTCTTGGCCGCCCTGGCTTCCTGTCTTTCTGCAACCAAGGCCTCGATGTCAGCCCCGATTTCCTCACCTTCTTCTTCGACTCTTAGAATTCCCAGAACATCGGTAAGTTCTTTTAGCTTTATCAAAGCAGCCTCGGAGAATGCCTTTGTTGCACCACCGCGAAGCTCCGTATTGATCGCCGTTACCATCTCAAAGATTGCACTGATTGCATCTGCAGTATTGATGTCATCATCCATCGCTTGAATAAACGATTCTCTATATTTATCCAGACCGCCAATCGTCGATTCTTCTTCTGCAGTCATCGGACCGTCATTTCCGTTTTCAATCATGAACTTTATGTCGCTTACTGAATTTGCGATTCTCTCCAGACTGGCCCTTGCCTGATCCATGTGGTCTCGGCTAAAATCGATTGGTCCACGGTAATGGCCTGACAAAAGGAAGAATCGGATTTCGTCGCCGGAATAGTCTTTACGGATGTCTCTGACAGTAAAGAAATTGCCCTTTGATTTTGACATTTTCTCCTTATCTATTGTGATGAATCCATTGTGCATCCAGTACTTGGCAAAGGGCACTCCGTTGCAGCATTCGGACTGGGCAATTTCGTTCTCATGATGCGGGAACTGAAGATCCTCACCGCCCGCATGGATGTCAATCGTTTCTCCCAGGTGCTTCTTTGCCATAGCAGAACACTCAATATGCCAACCCGGGCGACCCAGCCCCCAGTCGGAATCCCAAGCGATTTCATCCTCTACCTTTCTTGCCTTCCATAGCGCAAAGTCCAGCGGATCCTCCTTCACTTCACCGATTGCTATTCTCGCACCGGACTCCAGGTCATCTATATTCTGGCCTGACAGTTTTCCGTATTCAGGGAACTTCCTGGTGGAGAAATAAACATCCCCATCTGCCTCATAGGCATATCCCTTCTTTATCAAAGTAGACACAAAGGATTTGATTTCCGGAATATGTTCGGAAACCTTCGGATGAACGTCAGCCCTTTCAACACCAAGAGCATCTGCATCATCCAGGTATTCCTTGATGTATGTTTCGGAAATCTCGGGGGCTGACTTTCCTTCTTCTCTGGCGCGGTTAATTATTTTGTCATCGACATCAGTGAAGTTCTGCACATACTTAACATCGTATCCGCGGAATTGCATATACCTTCTCAGCGTGTCGAAAACAACCATAGGCCTAGCATTTCCTATATGGATGAAATTATAGACGGTAGGCCCGCAAACATAGATCTTTACCTTACCTTCTTCCAAAGGTATGAATTCTTCTTTTCTTCTGGTTAACGTATTATATATTTTCATTCTCTTTACCGTTCACTTTTACCGTTTACTTTTTTAAACAAACAATTTATTTTCCGGACTTTACAAGCTCAATAGTTTCGTCGATAGCAACTTCCTTTGGTACCTCTCGCTTGTCGGCTTCGCTTCTCAGCTTATATTCCACATAACCCTCGGCGGCCAGTTTACCAACAGTGATTCTGATTGGAATTCCCAAAAGATCAGCATCGTTAAATTTTACGCCCGGTCTTTCGTCTCTATCGTCCAACATCACTTCAACACCTTCGGACTGAAGTTCTTCGTACAATTCTTCTGCCAAACGTCTCTGCACGTCATCATCCGGTTTAACCAAGGTAATAATCACATGATACGGAGCTACTGATATTGGCCAAATGATGCCCTTATCATCGTGATGCTGTTCAACGATTGCCGCCAAGGTTCTGGTCACACCGATTCCGTAACAACCCATGACGATAGGATGGTCTTCCTGATTGTCATCCTTATATGTGGCCCCCATAGCTTCGGAATACTTGGTTCCAAGTTTGAATATTTGGCCCACCTCAATTCCTCTGGTATGCTTGATTGGCGCTCCACATACAGGGCATGCATCCCCCTCTTTCAGGGTTTTGATGTCTGCTACGATGTCGCCCTTATAGTCTCTGTCGTAATTGACGTTGATTATGTGATGGTCTTCCTTGCAAGCACCTGCGCAAAGGTTCTTTTGTCCAACCAGTTCACTATCCACAACCATGATGCAGTCGTGGAGTTTGGTCGGTCCCGTGAATCCGCCAACAGCACCAGTCTTACTTCCCATCTTTTCTTCGTCAGCAAAGGCAATGGCATGTTCCGGGATATCCAAGGCGTTGACCAGCTTAGTCATATTTAACTCTCTGTCTCCTCTTAGGAAACAAGCGACGTAATCAGAAACCTTTCCTTCCTCATCATATTTCTCCAAGAGGATTGCTTTGATGGTCTGGGACTTATCCAACTTTAGGAAACTTGCGACGTCTTCTATGGTCTTGGTTCCGGGTGTGTGCACTTCTTCCATAGGAAGCATCTCGACACTATCAGGTGTCGGCGCATCGTCTCTACATTCTGCGCGCTCAACAGTAGCGGCCATGTCGCAGCTTTCACAATATGCGATTTCACTTTCGCCAACCTCGGACAAAGCAGTAAATTCGTGCGACCCCTTGCCTCCAATTGCTCCTGTATCCGCTTCTACAGGTCTAAATGTAAGCCCGCAGCGTGTGAAGATTTTGGAATAAGCATCGTACATTGAATCATAGCTGGCATCCAATCCATCTCTATCTTTATCAAAGGAGTAGGCGTCCTTCATGATGAATTCTCTACTTCTCATTAGTCCAAAGCGAGGACGGGCCTCATCTCTGTACTTGGTTTGAATCTGATAAAGAGTCGTTGGAAGCTGACGATAGGATGATACGTCGTTCCTGATTATGTCCGTAAAAATTTCTTCATGGGTTGGCCCCAGGCAGAAGTCTCTTCCGCCTCTATCTTTGATTCTCCAAAGCTCAGGACCGTAGGCATACCAACGTCCGGATTCTTCCCAGAGTTCAGATGGTTGGATAGCGGACATAAGGATTTCCTGAGCCCCGGTATTATCCATCTCTTCTCTGATAATGTTTTCTATCTTTCTGAGACTTCTCCAGCCAAGGGGCATAAACCCATAGATTCCACTGGCAAGTTTTCTAATCATGCCTGATCTTAAGAGCAAAACATGACTAGGTATTTCGGCTTCCGTAGGAGCCTCTCTAAGTGTTTTTAAATGCATTTTAGAAAGTCGCATTTCCGTATCTCCATTTCTTTTTTGTTTACTTAATCGAACTTCATTATCCGATTTAATCACTTATTAATTATCCAACTTTTAATTATCCGTTTTCTATTCGGTTTAATTACTCTTATTCATTATCCAGGTTAATCAATTATTCATTATCCACCTTTTATTATCTGTTTTCATGTTTGAGGGGATTTCGAGAGGAACCCCCGCTTTTTATAATTTACGAATGAGGGCAACCGCCTCCGCAGCGATTCCTTCACCTCTTCCCGTAAACCCTAAACGTTCTGTCGTTGTAGCCTTAACTCCCACTCGCGAGAAATCAATGTTCATCGCCTCTGCAATCTGTTCTCTCATCGAGTCAATATAGGTCATAAGCTTTGGCGCCTGGCATATTATTGTAGAATCAACATTGATAACAGCCCAACCTTCCTTTTCCAGAAATTCCGTAACTCTTTTCAAAAGTATAAGACTGGATATGCCTTCAAATTCATCTGAACTGTCGGGGAAGAGCCTTCCTATATCCGGTAGTGCTGCGGCACCAAGGAGCGCATCCATAATAGCGTGAACCAAAACATCCGCATCGGAATGTCCATCTAAACCAAGTTTGTACGGAATGGTAACTCCTCCCAGAATAAGAGGTCTACTCTCTTTAAACCTGTGAACGTCGAATCCCGTTCCCACCCTGAGTTCACCGGCAGGCACCATGTATTCTTTTGTTGCATTCGGTCTATTATCCATGTCTCTCCTATTACGACATTTCTTTTATGGCTTAATTCTTCCGAAGATCATTCGGCCTGCGGCAGTCTGAAGTACGCTGGTTACGGTTATCTCCGTTTCAACTCCGATTTCCTTTCTTCCGTCCTCTACAACGACCATAGTTCCATCGTCCAAATAAGCAATCGACTGGGAAGCATCCTTACCTTCCTTGACGGGAGTAACTACCATCTTCTCTCCGGGAATGACGATGGGCTTAAGAGTATTCGCCAGTTCGTTGATATTCAATACCTCCACGCCGTTAATCGTAGCAACCTTGTTTAGATTGAAGTCGTTGGTTACAACCTTGCCGTTCATAATCTGAGCCAGCTTCAAGAGTTTCACATCAACTTCGGGAATATCCTTAAGCGCTTTCTCACTTTCCGTATTATAGATTTCGATTCCGTAATCTGTCTGAATCTTATTGAGTATGTCCAACCCACGTCTACCACGAGCACGCTTTAATGAATCCGCGGAATCCGCAATATGTCTTAGCTCCACCAAAACAAACTCCGGTATCACGATGGTTCCTTCTATAAATCCCGTCTTCATTATTTCCGCGATTCTTCCGTCGATAATCACGCTTGTATCCAGAATCTTCGGGCTTTGATTGGTATTTTTCTTTCTGCCTCCTCCTCCGACGGAGAATCGAGACGGGCTTTGCTGTCCATCTGCTGCTTCCTTTTGTCTAACAAAAATCTGTGAAAAGACTTCCTTCCCTTTTTTTGTTGCAACAACGGCACCCAAATATCCCAGGAGCAGATACGTTACAACCGTTGCAATCGCAGAGATAATGGGGTTCGGGATAATCGCATAGATTTGCGACAAAAGAAATGCGATTATCAGGCCCAAAACCAAACCGATGGTTGCCGCCAGGATATCGTTTCCGGAAACGCCCTGAAGATCGTCGCCGATTCCTTCAGCCACCTTTTGGCCTTGCTTTTGGATGAGTGGAGTAATCCTGAAAAAAATAAATGCGAAAATAATTCCTAAAATAATAGATATAACATATTCTTGGGTGGTCGTAACATACTGACTCACATCGACTTCCGTCTTTGATAAAACGAGTTTAATCAAAGGAAAAACTCCGAGACCTAAAGCTGCGCCTATTATGGTAGCTATAATCCTTATTATCCTTCTAATCATTTTTTCACCTCCTTTCTTTATAAGGTATTTTCTGCACGCAAAAATGCGCACAATAGTACAAATTACAGTATATAGAAAAGACTTCCAATCGTCAAGGTTAGGCAAAATGGTGATCGTGTAAAGTAGTTGTGGAGTTTTCAAAAAATAAAACAGAGGTCGAATCCAAAGTGATAAACTTCCCTGCCTTTTATCAAAATGCTAAATGTGTTAAAATTATGAGGATATTATCATCAAAATATCACCTAAATGATGTATTATACCGCCATGAACTATTCGGGATTATTCCTATCATTACCAGCATCTTTCGATGGAAGTACGAAGAATAGTTTGGCGTCCTTTGATGTAAGTGGGAGGGATAGTTATGTATAAACTTTTGATCGTAGATGATGAACCTAAAATCAGAGAGGTTATTAGGGAATACGCTGAGTTTAACGGATATGAAGTTGCAGAAGCAGAAGATGGCATGAGCGCATTAGGGCTTTGTAAGCTTAATAAATACGATTTGATTATTCTGGATATTATGATGCCTAAACTCGACGGATTCTCGGCTTGCAAGGAAATAAAGAAGATTCAGGATGTTCCTATCATAATGCTTTCCGCTAGAGGTGAAGAATACGACAAGCTTTTTGGGTTTGAGCTGGGAATCGATGATTATGTCGTGAAACCCTTTAGTCCCAAGGAACTGATGGCTCGTGTAAACGTTGTTTTGGAGAGAAGAAATAATTCCAAGAAGGAAGAAGCTCGCGATATCAATTTCGGCGGACTCTCCATAAACATGGCTGCACGTACGGTTTCCGTGGACGGCGAGAGAGTGGAACTCACCCCTAAGGAATACGAGCTTCTTTTCTACCTCATTAAGAACAAGAACATCGCTCTTTCCAGAGATAAACTCTTATCGGATATCTGGGGCTATGATTTCTTTGGCGACGACAGAACCATCGACACGCACATCAAAAACCTCAGGAATAACCTGGGTCCTTACAGAGACTATATCGTAACCCTAAGAGGGGTAGGTTATAAATTCGAGTACGAAGAATAGGTGATAGGATTGGAGAAGAGCTCTCGCTTTGATTTCAATAGCATACGTTTTCGCGTATGGGGGTATTTCGTCATATTCTCAGTTATTATGCTGGGATTGGTCTGGACTCTCCAGACCTATTTTCTTGGTGCTTTCTACGAGAATATGAAGCTTAGGGAAACCGAAAAAATCGCCTCTGCTTTGATTAGGGAGTTTCATTCCGAAGATGATATTACCGATTTTTATTATTTACTCTCGGAGACCGTCGACCAATCAGACTTATACATACGAGTAGAGACCGGTGACGGAATCAACCTTTTTTCTCCGGAATATTCCTCTGCTCCCCAGACCTCTATCTATGGCAATGTTGCGGCACTCAGGCTCCGACTTTTGGAAAACGAATTCTCTGCGTATTCGGAAGTCATTCCGGGAGCAAAGGGAGCAAAAACTCTCGCCTATGCATGTTATCTGCATAAGGCAACAGAAGGCGCCGACTTGGACAATATGAAGAATAGCGTGATGCTCTATATCTTCTCTCCCCTTTTCCCCGTGCAATCAACTATTGTTATCATCAAGCGACAGCTTATGTACATAACCATCATAGCTTTGCTCCTGGCTTTTGCTATGGCTCTCTATTTGGCCACGCATATAAGCAAGCCCATAAATAACATCACCAAATCCGCCGCGGAAATGGGCCAGGGAAATTACGGAGTTCAGTTTAACGGTGGACCCTACACTGAAATACGGGAACTTGCAGACACTCTGACAAACGCATCCCGCGAATTGGAAAAGACGGACATGTATCAAAAGGATTTGATTGCTAACGTCAGCCATGACCTTAAGACGCCTCTTACGATGATTAAATCCTATGCAGAAATGATAAGAGACCTGTCCGGAGATAGTCCTGTTAAACGCGAGCAGCATCTGGGAGTTATTATAGAAGAAGCTGACAGGCTAAATGTTTTGGTGGATGACATGCTCACCATGTCCAGGATGCAGCGAAGAAAGATTGAACTGGAGAAGCACGATTTTGATTTGGCGGGACTAATTGAATCTCTTTTGTCATCATACGATATTTTGGCAGATAAGGAAGGTTACCATATTCAGTACGTTAATCCTGGTCCGATGATGGTTAATGCCGACGAAGCCAGAATCAAGCAGGTTGTTTCCAATTTAGTGAACAACGCAGTTAAGTATTGCGGAGAGGATAAAACCATCATAGTCAATGTAAAGAAAGTCGCTCGAAGGGTTCGTTGCGAAGTGATTGACCATGGGCAGGGAATTGCTCCCGATGAAATCAGCCATGTTTGGGAGAGATACTATAAGTCCAGCACCCACCACGTAAGACCCACTGAAGGAAGCGGCCTGGGACTATCTATTGTAAAGGAATTTCTTACAATGCATAAGGCCAAATACGGGGTGACGAGCAAAGTCGGAAAGGGAAGCACATTCTGGTTCGAGCTGGACCAGGTCAAGGAGAAAAGAATCAAGCGACAGGGATCCAGCTAGGATAGGTTCGACTTGGGTGATCCGGCTCTGATTAGTTTCAATCTCGGGGATTCGGCTCAGATAATTTTCAATCTCGGGGATCCGCCTCAGATTAGTTTCATTCTCGGGGATCCGCCTCAGATTAAACTAGATAAAGAACCGCCATGCATGTTGGAAGTCAACGAGCATGGCGGTTTCGTTATCATTTATGAATTTCTAAACTCCAGTATTATAGATTCTGAACTCTGAATTCTGAGCTACTAGTTTTTATATAATTCTGGTTTAATAGTTTTCAGCTTTTACCTGGAAGTATGCTTGTGGATGGTGGCATACCGGACATTCTGTTGGTGCATTCTTTGCTATTACCTGGAATCCGCAATTGCTGCACTGCCAAAGAACCTTCTCTGCCTTTTTGAATACCTTATTGGACTTGATATTCTGGGCCAGAGCCAGATATCTCTTCTCATGCTCTGCTTCGATTCTGGCGACGCCTTCCATCTGACGAGCGAGTTCTACGAAACCTTCTTCACGAGCGGTCTTTGCCATTTCCTTATACATGTCTGTCCATTCATAATTCTCGCCTTCTGCTGCGTCGATAAGGTTTTCAAATGTTGTTCCGATTCCATGGAATGCCTTAAACCAAAGCTCTGCATGTTCCTTTTCGTTTGCTGCAGTCTCTTCAAAGATTTTGCTGATCTGTACAAATCCTTCCTTCTTTGCCTTGGATGCATAATAGGTGTACTTATTGCGAGCCTGGGATTCTCCCGAGAAAGCCGTCATCAGGTTTTCCAATGTCTTTGTTCCCTGAAGATTCTCGATAGTTGCCTGTCTCTCCTTCACCTTCTTAGCTGCCGGTTTCTTTGCAGCCGTCGTTGTCTTCTTTGTTGTTGCCATAGTTCTTTCCTCCAATTTCATTTTATATAATCTGATACAAATATTAATCTAGTTTCAGTTCTTCCGTGCTTGCTGCCCGCTACTCACATCATAGTAATTATACTGCTTTCTTTGCTTTTCTGCAGTTATCGCAGGTGCCTTCCATAATGGCGGCATTGAAGGATGCCTTGTTTCCAACCTTCAAATCAAAGGTTTCCTCTGCAAGCTTTTTTAATTTCGACATCTTGTCCTTTGATGGCCTTAGATCCTGAAGTCTGCCGCATTCCTTACAGACTAAATGGTAATGTTCCTCCAAATGTCCATCATAGCGATCGTTTCCATTACCTAAGGGAATTCGGTTAATCTCTCCAATTTCAGCCAATTGATTTAGATTTCTATATACCGTGGCAATCCCTATTCCGGGATAAACCTTTTGGGCTTCTATATATACTTCCTCTGCAGTAGGATGATCGTATGTATTTTTCATAATTTCTAAAACAACGCTTCTCTGTTTCGAGTATTTCATCACCCTCACCTCTCTTTCTATAATACTTACAATATACCCCTTATTTCAAATATAAAACTAATAACCGTTATCATTTTATCA
>CADBSP010000020.1 GCA_902797405.1 uncultured Eubacteriales bacterium
AGATTGTAATACCTGATTAGTCCCACACTGGTTATTGCCGCACCTAAACCGCAGAATGCACAGGCAATATAGTAATAGTAATCATGAACAGGCTCCCACGCTGCAACGAAAAACGCACCAACAATTGCTGCCCATGCAATTAGATTATATAGCGCCATTGTTTTTTCTTTTATATATCTTAATACCCGAGCTGATGAGATTGCTTTTATGGTCCCTATAACAGCAAATATGAATGTCGTTGCCAAAAGCTTGGTTCCGGGATCTAAATCAGGAGATGATTGGAAAATGCTCACCAGGCCTGCGCCAACGAAATATATAAGTACGATTGATACAGCAGACCATCGAATTCCCGATAGTATACTCATCAGGCTCCGTTTTTCCCTTCCGGCAATCTTGTCCCTTTTCTTTTCAGACATTTTGACAGTTCTTCCTTTGACGAAATACCCCCTGTCGTAGATATGATTCTCCCTGTCGCGAATCTCTTTAGTCTCTCTATTAAACAGAATCATGATGATTAGCGTAAGGAAGGCACATATCATTAAAGCGGTCTTGGCGGTCATTGAAACCAACAACGTAAGAACTGCGAATATACCAAGTGCAATCAGTATGGTCCAAATACTGTATGTTTTCATGTCAACAGGAATATCGCATGATAACTTTCCGGACTGTCCATTTACTATCGCATAAGCAACGCGCTTTCTGTTTCTCCATGTTAAAAACCAAATCGGAAATAGCGCCGTGCTGCTATCTCTTATTTCAGGATTTAGCTGCATAACCTTCTTTTCATCGCTTATTTTGTCTATGTCCAGTTTTTTATCTCTCTTGATATCTCTTCCCACAGAATCATATGCATTGATTGCCGACCGCTTTGATGCGTCAGAAAAATATTTGGATGCGGGAACATCCGCCCTGTCCGCATAAAATCCTGCTAAATAGCCCGGGTGGAACTTCTTTAATCTTTTCTTATCAAAGGGCATCAGCATATCGGATATGGTGTCATCAAAACATGATGACGCATCATACGGAACGCCATAATAGTCACCCTTTATCTTTGTTTCCACATCATAAGTCGTTTCTGTGATTTCTCCCGAATGTCGAGTCTTCCTGGTCGCCTTTACCTTTACGCCGTCGGGAAATTCCACACGATAAAGCCAGTACGGAATATATGTACCTCTGAACTTCTCCAAGTATTCCGTATCCTTTAACTCTTTGGGAACAAAGAATAAACCCTTGGTTCTCTTCAGATACTCATCCTTACATTCTTTCTTACTCTTTTGGAAGGGCAAAATGAATTTAGGCCTTATCTCAGTATCCAAACGGCCTTCAAGCATGGCTTCCGAACCACAGTAACTGCAATAGCTTATCATGGTTTCGTCGGGAGTCAGTAATTCAGCACCACAGTTCTTACAAACAAAGGAAGTGATGCCCATAGTCTCATGTTCTTCCGCAATTTCCTGTTTTCCTAAGCCTGAAACATCCCCTGTAGAACCACCTAACCCTGTAATACTCGAACCTTCTACCTCAGGAACAAGTTGCCCCTTGCCATTTTTCTTATTCGGACCAACACTAACATAAGCATCCTCAGATTCAATCGGAATTTGAGAATCACAAAAATCACAAACCAGTAGTTTATTACTTATGCTGTAATGAACATGCCCTCCGCAATTTGGACACTTATATGCCATGAGATACTCTCCTAGTTCTCTTTCTTGAAGTTATTTTCTTCGTAATATAATATGCAATGTGGAACATAAGAATGACCACTATCGAATAAGCGACAAATCTAAAATACTGTGAATCAGGGAAAAGAGATGTTACGTTTCCTCCCATTCCACTCGTATCGACTTTTAAGAATAGGAAATTGGCTTCCGGAACCATTTCATTTATTTTAACTGCAGGAACTGCCAGGATGAACAGGAACCCATAGGATAACCAAATATCTCTGTACTTTGGTCTCTTCCCATGTACGAACATCATATAGAAAGTCATCAGAATCGGAACTGTATGTTCAATCCAAAATTGATAATACCTATAATATCCGGGACCGGTCTTAGCAATAACCGTCGGCATCAGAAGCGGCAACACCCCCAGGGTTAAGGTCAGGAAAAAATTAAGCCCAAACAAAGTGTCATTCTTGCTGGTTATCATGAATACGCAGAATAGTGTCCCCCAGAAGCAAACGTCAAACGGGAGTCCTGTAAGCATGGTCGAATATCCCCAGTCATTCCCAACATACATAAGTCGCCAATAATAACTCATTAACACCAGGGTGAGTATAAATGCAATGATGAATCTGAATCTTGATTCCCATTTCCACTCAGCTATTCTTTCCTTGAACCTATACACTAAAACGATTCCTGCAATTAGAAGCAGAATCGGTATAAAGTGAGCAGGAGTAAAATAGGTGAAATCTCCCGCTTCTCCTCTTCCAAAAAAACCATCGCTACCAAACTGCATGTTAACACTCCATTTATTCGGTCCTTAATGCTGTAACTGGATCGCTCTTTGCCGCTTTTCTGGATGGAATAAACCCACCAATCAATGTAAGAACAATTGATAGCAAAATAAGCAGCAATGCCGCCTTAAGCGGTAAATACGCATATAGTGTTTTTGCATCTGAGACTGTGTGAATAATAAAATTGGCCGGGAATACGAGAAGCCGTGCAATTCCTACACCAAACAATCCTGCAAGCAAACCAATAATAAACGTTTCCGCATTAAACACTCCGGAAATATTACTCTTCGATGCACCTATTGCTCTAAGAATACCAATTTCTTTACGACGCTCCAGAACGCTGATATAGGTGATTACGCCAATCATAATGGAAGAAACCACGAGAGATATTCCTACAAATGCAATTAGCACATTACTGATTGAGTTCACTATGTCTGTAACCGAACTCATTAATGTTCCAACTATATCTGTATAACGGACAACTTTTTCTCCCTCTCCTTTTTCTTCCATAATCTTATTGTATTCTTCTAAGATCGCAACTATTCCATCCTTGCTTTCGAAATCTCTTGGATAGATTGCTATACCAACGGGATCCGCAAAGTCTGCAAACCCCATCTTCTGCAAGTTTCCTTCATATGACGAATATCCTCTACTCATCAGGGATGACATAAGTTCTTCCAGCTCTTTTTCCGTCATGTTAAAACTAAATGCACTCGCAAGAGCTTTCTCATCGATACTTATCACATCTTCTAGTCCGGAGAATGCGGTTCCGATTCCGGCCATGTTTTCCTGCATCTTTGAAAAAGCGCCTCCAATGCCTGTCATCATGTCCTGCATCTGGGTGAACGTGTCTCCCATCCCACTAAACTTTTCACCCATTCCGGAAGTGGCTTCCTGAATCTTAGAGAATGAATCCGTCATCTGGGTAATAGCACTCTGCATTTGAGCGAAACCATCTCCCATTCCCGTAATAGTACTCTGCATCTTTGAGAAAACATCCATCATTTTGGAGATAGTATCCTGCATCTGAGTGAAGCCCGTTCCCATTTTAGACATAGTATCCTGCATTTGAGTAAAGCCATCTCCCATTCCCGTGATTGCGCTCTGCATCTTTGTGAAGACATTCACCATATTGGTTACTGTATCCTGCATTTCGGAAATTTTGCCTTCTATCTGTGAGGAAACGCCCGTCATTGCCTTAGTAACCTCATCCGTAATGGCCTTGGTGATCTGGGCTCCGTACTCAGACATAGCTTGGTTTATTGCGGTTTCTATAGCATCGGAATAAGCATTCATAGTTTGTTCCATGGCATTGGCATAGCCTGAAACAATTCCTTGCATTGCAGTTCCCATCGCGTTCTGAATGGTTTCTCTAAGAACACCACCTAATACATCTGATAGCTCGTTCCTAACAGGCTCCAAATAATTCTGTATTAGTTTATTGGCATTTTCCTGCAGCCTTTTTTCAATCGCATCGGTATCTATTACTTCTTTGACCGATTCTTCGATGAACTTGGCACCATCTTCATTGTTTACGAATGACTCAAAGGCGATTAATAAATCCACAGCCCCTGGGACATTGTTCTCTTTCGCATATTTATTATAGTCCGCAGCAATTCTATCCGATATTGCCCGTGGGTCTATATCGGGAAGTTCGAATTCGCTAGCAAGCCCATTTATATTCGCAACCTCCTGAGCCAAAATAGCCTGTATTTCACCGGACTCCATATACTCTCTATAATATTCTTCCAGGCTCTTATCACCCTCTGGGTCATAGCCTGAAGCAAAAGCACTAAAACCAGCCATAATACGATCCACCATGTCTGCAAGGTCCGTTGCATTAAACTCGGGAATCTTTATTCCATCACGAATAGTTGTGATTTCCTGATCCATCAAAGTTTTAAACTGCTCTGATTGCAGATAGTCCGAGAATGAATCCGCGATACTTTTTACCATCGCTTCGATTTCATCCCTGTATTTGGTGCTAAACTCATTCAGAATCTTTCCTATTAGCCCAACTATTTCTTCTTCAGTGGCATCTATTTCAACACCATCCAGCAGAGATGCCAAGTCTTCTCGGGTTAGAGATGGCAAACTAATCTGTAAATCTTCCGGATTAATAATCGTAGATAAATCCAAATCTTCCAAATTCATGGAGTTTATGATTGAGTCCATATCCAGATTTCCCGGATCCAGATTACTCATATCAATCGGCGGAAGTTCAATCTGACCCATGTCTATATTACTAAGATCCAGAGAGCTTAGGTCCAAGGAACTCAAATC
>CADBSP010000021.1 GCA_902797405.1 uncultured Eubacteriales bacterium
ACCCAAATGAACAGAGTTGCAATGGCGCCTTCTATAATGGCAGCCTTCCCGCCGGACTTCATAACTCTCTTAATAAGACTATGATTCTTTTCTCCAAAATAGGTTCCTATGAGGGGCTGCATGGCCATGCCTACGCCATCCAGCACCACACCGAACTCTATTAAACTGACAACTACAGCTAGGGTGACAAGGCCGGATACTCCATAATGATCTGAAACAAATCTTATCATTACGAAGTCCATAAGACCCCAACAGATATAAACGGAAGAGTCCACAATGCTATATCTAGACGTAAGCAGAAAGTCCTTTAGCGATAGATGCCAAACAAAATGGAGAGTATTCTCCTTTCGGAAATAATGCACCAAACAGGTGAGAATTCCCAAGCTGTTTCCTATTACAGACCCCAGTATAATTCCCGTCATGCCCAAATACTTGGTCAGTATCACAGAGCAGATAATGTTCCCTCCAATTTGGAATCCATAGCATATATTATTAATTAGCTCATCACCATCACTGAAAACCATTTGCTCAATGTAGAAAATCACAATAGTTAGCAGCGCATTAATCGGAACGAACCGATAATACAAAAGAGCTTGATCCAGAATGTCACCTGTAATGCCGCTGGTGCTGAAATATGTATTCTTGAAAGCAAATAGAAATAGTGCAGAGATTAGGCCTATACCTATACTAATAATAAGACCTTGCCCATAGATCTCGTCCGCTCGACGTTTTCTCATGGCTCCGACTTCACGGGCAAAAACGATTCCCACCCCTGTGGAAACCAAATCGCCAAAGAATGTAACTATGGCTGTCACCGGTGTAATGGCATTAATCCCTGCAACGCCGGCTTCACCTATAAAATATCCTGCAATTATACTATCGCTAAGGAGCATTAAATACATAACGGCCTTGGTGAATGTGCCGGATATCAGCATTGAGCTAAACTTCTTTTCACAAAAACCTTTCATTTTCTTATCTCAAATCCTTAACAGTTAATTACATTTTCTTTATCATCATATACTCTCTAATCACCCTATGGCGTTAGCGTAATAACTTCATAGTGACATCCAACTTCCGTTCTGAACGGGAATAGCCAGCCTGAGACACCACTACTTACGTATAACTCAGTATCTCCATGATGAAAAAACCCATAGGCATCATAACCCGCCAATCTATATACCCATTGAATAGGGAAAAGCTGGCCGGCATGTGAATGACCAGAAAGTTGAAGGTCCGCTTTTGATGCAATTATATCTTCTGTCTGATAAGGCGAATGATCTATTTGTAGAACAAATACTTCATCGGGCGTCGGGGCTATTTCCTCAACAGCCTTTCGACCAGGTTCACTAAAATCCTCGCGCCCCAATATTACCAATCTATCTGAAATACTGGTCCACTCGTCCTGGAGTATAATGATTCCGCTTTTCTTGATAGCATCTTCAAGCTCCTGCTCGGAAAAGTTTTGACCAAATGTATCGATGTAATCTTTCTGTCTATCATGATTACCGTATATGAAGTAGACAGGAGATGCGATTTCACCAAGGAGTGAGAATACATGTTCCATCTCTTCCTTAGTCGTGAATACGTCGACTACATCTCCTCCCAGTACCACAAAGTCTACATTCTCATCGGCTATTTTTCGTATGGTTTCTTCCGTGGTTTTAATGCTCTGTGATAAACCTACATGAAAATCGGCAGCAAAGATTAATTTGTACTCTCCATCCAGTTTAGGTGATTCAACAGTAAATCTGTTCGCCGTAACTGTCTGCATATTTACTGTTCCATAGAAAAGATATATGACGGTACATGTAAGGCAAAGTATCGTTTGAACTTTGATAGCAGAAGAACGGTTTTTCCTACCAAAGATTAAGAACAACGTGTCCCCTGCCGTGTCTCCCAAGAGTACAACATAGAGTGCAGCCAAAACAAAACCAAACCTCGTCATGATATATGACGTAGTAGCCACTATCTCAAATGCAATTATAGCCCCTAGAAGAAATTTTACTATTATTGCTATTACACGTACTATAAGATTAGCTCTTCTTCTAACCGGATATTGAATTACCCATAGAAGCAGAAACCAGATTGCTATTAATAATGTCCACCAAAGGTATCTCGAAAACGTCATATTACTTTCACAAATTACAGTCTCAGCACGGCAGGGATCTCATCACATCACTTTGGTATTATCTTAGCTTCCTTGAAACCAAATGAGCGATAAAGATTATTTCTGTATCTCCCTGAAAAAGTAAAGAGTCCTATTATATCTTCTGCCTTAATGGCGGAAGAGTATCCAAAGAAAAGAAATCGTCATTGGATTTTTCTAAAGGCTGGGAAATAACATTCCCTGCTTTTTTGATTTCGCCAGAGTTGATGTTGCGACCGATAAAAACAGCTTGTAAGGTGACATCGTCAGCGGATTCTTCTCCTTTGATTGCGTACATATTATCTGCATAATCAAAACGAAGAAGTTCCTGGCCGGAACGCACCACTCCTTTTCCCCTAACTATATTTCCAAATCGACCCGTTAGAATAGAATTAAGAAAATCAATCAATGCACCGGGAGATGAAAATTCCATCTCACGCAAGCTTATTTCGTCAAGTGGCTCGGATACCTCACCGCCATCAAAGGCATCACCACTGCCAACAACAGCTGTTGCAGCAACATTTGGCGCATCCAAAAGACCTCTAAACCAGTCTCCGTCACGATTGGAATAATGCTCGCTCACAATTTCCACGTCAGGTCTAATTTCCCAAATTTCGGAGCAAATCATCTCAAGAAAACCGGGATCAGTATTCTCACATTTGGAGAATACAACAATCCCGGCATTTTCTATTTGGTTAAGATAGATGTCCGGATAC
>CADBSP010000022.1 GCA_902797405.1 uncultured Eubacteriales bacterium
GGGAAAACAGGAATAAGAACTTTTGGTCTAGTATTAAGGATGCCAATTGTATCAGATACTTGACCCCCATCATTGTTCGAAGAAGGCCCATCATTGGAAGAACGGTCGTTTGCGTCATGCGAATTGTCCTTTATATCATATAATCTAACTGTCTTGTCAATATCGGAAACATTGATATTGCAAGGATATATGGATTCCAATTTGTCCTCGTATCTATAGATTAATTCATCCATCGGAATAGCATGTTCCACTCCATTTTCATCCTTATATAGGATTCTTCTATCGGAACTGGTTTCGCCCAATATGACGGATTCGATATCTCTATAATAGGATAAGGTATCACTATAGCTAACTCCATCAGCCAATTCGAGAACAAAGGAACCATACCTGAATCCGAATAAATCGTCCAAATCGACATCCGAATTCACCACGAAGCCAAGGTCATTACCGAGAGCCATCTTAAACACAGCCTCAGCAGCTCCTCCCATTCCCGGTGTATAGCAACTTATAGCCTTCCCTTCTCTCAGGAGTTTTGTAACCTTTCCATAAATATCGATCATGGCACTTCCTTCAGGAAGAACACCTGTATTATAGTCATAATATGGCTTAATTAGAACAACTTCATGACCGGGAGATTTGAATTCCGGCGAGATAAAGTTTTCGGCCTTGTCGGTTGTTACAGCAAAGGAGATTAAGGTGGGAGGTACATCTAGGTTTTCAAATGAACCGCTCATGGAGTCCTTCCCTCCTATAGCTGCTACTCCCAGATCCATTTGGGCAACAAAGGCACCTAGGACCGCAGCAAAAGGCTTACCCCAACGAACAGGATCATCCCCAAGTTTTTCGAAATATTCCTGGAATGACAAATAAACGTCCTTAAAGTCTGCACCTGTTGCAATAAGCTTAGATACAGATTCTATTACAGCCAGATAGGCTCCGTGATACGGGCTTGCTTCAGATATAAATGGATTAAATCCATATGACATGACAGAACATGTGTCAGTATGTCCCTTTTCTGAAGAAATAAGATTAACCATAGCCTGAATCGGCGTTCTTTGTTTGATTCCTCCGAAAGGCATTAGAACCGTACCTGCTCCAATCGTTGAATCGAACATCTCGGACAAACCACGTTTGGAACAGACATTAATATCCTGAACAAGGTACCTAAAGGTTTCTTCAAAGTCAATTTTGGCAAGCTTTCCTCGACGATTTAGAATGGGCTTAGGTTCAGCGACCTCAATCTCAATATGCTTTTCAGCACCATTTGTATCCAGGAATTCACGTGAAATATCAACTATAGTCTTACCATTCCACTCAAGTGTAAGATAAGGCCTTTCGGTTACCTCGGCAACTATAGTTGATTCCAGGTTTTCTGAAGCGGCAATTTCAGCAAATCTAGCAGCATCTTCAGGAGCAACTACAACAGCCATTCTTTCCTGAGATTCACTAATAGCTAACTCTGTTCCGTCGAGTCCGGCATACTTCTTTGGAACCTTGTCCAGATTCACATGTAATCCGGGAGCCAATTCTCCGATTGCGACGGAAACGCCACCTGCACCAAAGTCGTTACATCTTAAAATCATCTTGGATGCTTCGGGATTTCTAAATAATCTCTGGAGTTTTCTTTCTTCCGGAGCATTACCCTTCTGGACCTCGGCACCGCATGATTCCAACGATTCCAGGGTATGAGACTTGGATGAGCCGGTTGCTCCACCAATTCCGTCACGACCGGTCTTACCTCCCAAAAGTATTACAACATCACCCGGTCTAGGTCTTTCTCTCCTGACGTTTTCAGCTGGAGCAGCTGCAATTACTGCTCCAACCTCCATACGTTTTGCTCTATATCCCGGATGATAAATCTCATCTACCTGACATGTTGCCAATCCAATTTGGTTGCCATATGAACTATAACCTGAAGCAGCAGTTGTTACGATTTTTCTCTGCGGAAGCTTGCCCTCCAAAGTTTCTTCAATTGGAACCAAAGGATCCCCTGCCCCTGTAACTCTCATGGCAGAATAAACATAACTACGTCCTGAAAGCGGATCTCTGATTGCTCCGCCTATGCAGGTTGCAGCACCACCAAAAGGCTCAATTTCCGTTGGATGATTATGAGTTTCATTTTTGAAGAGAAGAAGCCATGGCTCAGTTTGTCCATCAATATCAACATCGATTTTAACCGTACATGCATTGATTTCTTCAGACTCATCCAGACCATCCAGAAACCCCTTTGATTTAAGGTATTTAGCAGCAATAGTACCGATATCCATCAAAGATATGGGCTTCTTTCTCTGAAGCTCATTTCTGGTAGAAAGATATTCTCTATATGCGGATTCAACCTCATAATTGTTGAATTTAACGCTTTCAATTGTGGTATTGAAAGTTGTATGTCTGCAGTGATCTGACCAATATGTGTCGATAACCTTTATCTCGGTTATTGTTGGGTCTCTGGGTTTATCCAATCCGGCAAAATAGTCTCTCACCATTTTTAGGTCTTCCAAATCCATAGCAAGACCACGGTCCTTTATGAAATCAGCTAGCTGATCATCAGACATTTTTATAAAGCCGGTTACAGTTTCAACCTTGGTTGGTATCTCATATTCCACCTTCAGAGTATCAAAATCCGAAAGCGCTGCTTCCCTTGATTCTACAGGATTAATAAAATGCTCCTTTATTTTTGCAATTTCATCCTGTGTTAGTTTTCCTGAAAGAATATATACCTTGGCTGAACGGATTTCGGGACGTTCACCTTTGCTGATAAGCTGGATACATTCAGCTGCGGAGCTAGCTCTCTGGTCGAATTGCCCGGGAAGGAATTCTACAGCGAAAACGGATTCATCTGCTTTTACTTTTAAATCCCAGAATACATCATCAACCTGCGGTTCAGAAAAAACGGTATTGGAAACCTTATAGAATAGATCCTCGTCAATTCCTTCCGCATCATATCGATTGATGACCCTAACACTCTTTAGTTCTTTAATTCCAAGAAAATCAACAATCTCAGCCTTCGCCTTACGAGCTTCGTTATCAAATCCGGCCTTTTTTTCTACATAAATCCTGTAAACCATATCGCATCCTTTTACTAAATCAATTAATCAATTAATAAATAAATCAAATAAAATAAAATGCCTGAGCAGCAAAAATATACCTTACTGGCTTAACGCTTACGATTGCGCATCCAGTGCTCTCTTCCCAATATCACGTCTGTAATATTCATTATCAAAATGAACGCGGGACACTTTTTCATAGGCCTTGGAGATAGCCTCTTTCAGCGTTTCAGCAGTCTCTGTAACTCCAAGCACACGACCACCACTTGTAATCAAATCGCCATTTTCATCCAACTTGGCTCCGGCGATGTATATTCCTTCGTTTGCATCACCATGCCCATCCTTTGATTCCATATGATTTGAATCGTCCGGCAAAGTGATTTTGAATCCCTTCTGGTAGCTCGCAGGATACCCATCTGACGCCATTATCACGCAGCAAGCGGCTTTGTTCATAAATGTAACTTCTATTTCGTCTAATGTTTCATTTGTGACATGAAGCATTATCTCTAAAAGATCTGTTTCCAGCAAAGGAAGCACAACCTGGGTTTCCGGATCACCGAAGCGACAGTTATATTCGATTACCTTAGGTCCATCCTTTGTTATCATGAGACCAAAATATAGGCAACCTTTAAACTTCCTACCTTCCCTATTCATTGCGAGCATCGTAGGAAGAAAAATTACTTCACGGCAAATCTCCGCAACTTCATCTGTATAATAGGGATTTGGAGCGATTGTTCCCATACCACCGGTATTAAGCCCCTGATCACCGTCCATGGCTCTCTTATGATCCATGGAAGAAACCATTGGAATAAGAGTGTTTCCATCGGTAAACGA
>CADBSP010000023.1 GCA_902797405.1 uncultured Eubacteriales bacterium
GTCATATCCAGGGTAATCTTTTGGAAATTAATAGACTTATACTGTTCCAAGGTTTTGGTTAACGTAGCATCATCGCTATACACCTTCGGTTTTGTATAACAATCAAGCTCAACCAGGTCTAGTTCATCCACGTTATGATCTATTCCGTCCTCCAAAACTGCAAGCAGTCTTTCGCGAATGATTTCGTTTCCCGGATCCTCAGGTACTATTTCATAGATGTCTCCCTTTCTATCCAGATACGCATCCTTTGGTTTTCTGATGGATTCAGGATTCATTGACCCTAGACCGTCGACCAGTTCATCCAACCTATCCTTTTCATATTCTATCCTAGCTTCACCCGGAAGTTCATTTTCTACAAATAAATACATGGGCCATCCCCATGATGTGCTTCCTTTTATCCATCCACCTTCCGGAGTTTCCGCCGACTTGACATAGTTCAGTTCTTCATGAAGAAAGATTTCCTCTTCTCCATCTATTTCTTTTAAAGTGATTTTTCTATTTCGCGTCTCTTCTTCCATCGCCTCTGCAATCATGGCGGGAGTTTTCATAGAAAAGTCTTTTCCATCAAAGGTTGTATGTGGCACAAAGTATTTGCAAAAATAAGCAACGCCAGCTAAATAAACGCCAAGCAAAGGACCAAGAATTGCCAATGCAATAATGCCCTTCTTCTTAGCGCTCATAGGTTCCTTAACTGTGTCAACCTGTTCCCTGGAACCCTTACGTTCTTCTTTTTCTCTTATACTTTTCTTATCGTGTTTGGACAAAACCCGATACTCCCCTTTTTCATAATCCCATATATTCTAACACAATAATTGCTAGGCTTCCATAAATTGTTGATAATTTAATAAATCTTAATAATTCTGATATGGAATATCATTTTTATACAGATTTTTTTCTCATTCAATTAGACTAATATTTGTTCTAATTGGGATTATAATCAGACTGATTATTACCAGAATATACTCTTTCAAATCTCCCTGCAGCTGATTATTATTTCTACGTTGGCATCCCCTTTTCCTTCATCTCCATCATGAACAAAGCTTTTGAAACACCAGCTTTCATCGCCTTCAATTAGCGAAGGTCCTTCTCCCCTGTATATACTTAACTGCCTTCCCATAGCGGCCTCTTTCATGAAGCGCATAGTGAAGCCCGTCATAATCTTATTCTCGACTCCCGGAACGTAGTTCCAGAACTTGTTCTGATAGAGTGTATTATTCATGTGACGATTCATGTCACAGTCCGTATATCCTATTCTTTCCGTGCCACAGTATTCCAATTCCTGTTCCTTTGATAAATGGAATCTAGTCGGAATCCTCATGTCTATCTCTTCATCCACCTCAAAGTTGGCATGGTCGATATCATCAACCTTATAAATGAATCCGGTATCTATATTAACAACCGCCCACTCACTATAAGCTCTTGCAATTTCAACAGGACTATCTAACTCTCCCTCTTCTTCTCCGGTTTTTTTAAGAATATAATTACGTTTAAAAGTTGCTCCTTTGCTCACGCTGGTCCACGTTAAAACTTCCACCTTATCGTAAGGATGAAGCGGTTCCTTCATTTCGCATTTCATGCGAATGAGAATATAGCTCTTGCCTTCGGAAAAGAGTTCATAATAGGTAGGCTTTCTATCCCTCATGTGATGGTTGGCCGTTTCCTGAAGGAGCCTCACGATAACCGATGGTTTGGCATTATTATTAATGTCCACATCGTGAGACATGATTTCATATTTTTCAATATAAGCATTATATTCTTTCATCACAGGATAAATCATAAATTATCAAACACTTCAATTTTTTATTTTGCTTTTTTTAAATCGATTGAACATTTAGAATGTTGCAACCTCGGGATCTGCAGGAAGAGATGCCTTCACGTCCTTGCAGTAGAGAACCGGTCCCGCTTCACCATAGACAGGCGTCTCCTCTACCCTAACTTCCGCATCTATATCAACCCATCCGCCATGCTTCACAGCCTTTGTTCTTTCGTATACCGCCAGGAGTCCTGCGAACTGAATATCAGCAGCACAGCATGTCATAACATGCCTACCGAAAACAAAGCTCTTTTCGGGTATTCCCGGGCCGATGGCAACGCGACCCTTTACCTGTACTCGCTTGCCTTCGTATTTTTCCGGTTCCTCATTTACGTCTCTATACCATTCGGCGAAATCTTCCTCTTTTACAACGATTGGATTTGCCTCTATATCAAAAGGTAGTGGATCCACAATTGTATCAGGTTCAGTGTCCTCCGGTCCATATTCGTAAATGATTTGATTTCTTCTGTTGGCGACTCTGACAACTTTGTGGAATTCCATCTTTGTGTCTTCATCAAATGTATCTCTATCACATCTATTGAAAACAACCAGGTCTGCCGTCTTCATCTTATCAAAAACCTGCTGACGCATATTTTGATTAAAGACAAGGAAGGTAGTCGCATCAAAGAATGTCATCTCCTGGTATATAATCCACTCAGGAGGAAGATTTGTAAATAGTTTTTCCAAAAGCCACATGCCGTTATATTCGATAATGACTCTTACAGCTCCCGTCTTTTTTCTGAGCCTCTCCAGGTTCTCAGGATTCAAATCTTCTTCACTTTCAATTACTTCAATCGCTATGCTGTCAGGGTCTCCGTTGAATCGTTCCCTCGCATATTCGACCTCACCTTCTTCGCAGAGCAAAAGCAGGGTCGGTTCCCCGGTGAAGAAATCTTCACCCTCCAAAACTTCCTGAATAAAGGTGGTCTTTCCACTTTCTAAAAATCCCGTAAATAGATATACAGGTATCTCCATGATTGTTCTCCTATGTCAAATATATTCTCTTTTTTAAAGTCTATGCTCTTAATATATATCCTAAACTCTTAGTCTATAGTCTATGTTCTTATATACCGAAGAGTTCTCTCACTGCAGACTCTTCCAGCCCTGCACCGATTACACAAATCATGCCTGTGGTGGATGCGGGACCGGTTCTTACATCAGGCTCTCCCGGAACATAATCGAAGTGAATCCATTCACCATCAGTTCCTTCCACGATACCTTTTGCTCTTAGAACCTGTCCATATTCAGTGAAGTTTGAAAGCTCTTTCAGATTGTTTTCTATCTCATCCTTACTGAACTTCTTGGTTGTTTCAACCCCTACACTTTGGAAAACCTCATCTGCATGGTGGTGATGGTGATCATGGTCGTGGTGGTGGTCATGGTCGTGCTCGCAGCCACAGTGTTCATGGTCATGGTCATGGTCATGGTCGTGGCGATCATGGTCATGGTCGCAATCACAGTGCTCGTGGTCATGGTCGTGGTGATCATGGTCATGGTCACAATCACAGTGCTCGTGGTCATGGTCATGGTCGTGATTATGATGATCATGATGATGGTGGTGATGGTGCTCCACTTCCTCTGCAAGCCTTGTTAGTTCGGCAGCAATACCGCTCCTCTTTTCCATAGTCTCCAGTATTTGCTTTCCAGTCAGTTCGTCCCATTCAGTAGTCACTATCTCCGCATCGGAATTAAGCTCTCTGATCATTGCGACACATTGCTCCATCTTTTCCTGCGAAAGCCCTTTTGTATGACTTAAAACGATGGAACTGGCATTCTCAATTTGATTGTTGAAGAATTCACCAAAGTTCTTCATATACATTTTGCATTTTTTAGCATCCACAACAGTAGTGAATCCATTCAGTTCGATTTGGTCATTATGAAGGTTCTCTACCGCCAGAATTACATCGCTCAGCTTACCAACTCCCGATGGTTCGATAAGTATTCTGTCAGGTGCAAACTGCTCTATCACCTGATTTAATGCGATTGCAAAATCACCCACCAACGAACAGCAAATACATCCGGAATTCATTTCATTAATTGTAACCCCGGATTCCCGAAGGAATTGGCTGTCTACGCCAATATCCCCAAATTCGTTCTCTATCAGTACAAGTTGTTCACCCTTGTATGCTTCTTCAATTAGTTTCTTAATCAGCGTGGTTTTTCCTGCACCTAAAAAGCCGGAAAAAATATCAACCTTAGTCATCTTTCTATCCTTTCATTTTTCAGCAATTGTTAAACCGATTAGTATCTTATCATTTATTTTTATATAAAAAGTGTTTTTAAAAGCAGTTATCTGTATTACCCTTTAATCAAAACTTTCTATATATCATATCTGTAAATGGTTTTAAACACCAAAATACAGGCGTTTTCCGCCTGTTAATTATAATACCACAAAACAACCCTTTTTAATAATAAAAAGATAGTTACAAATTCTTTTCTGCTTCCCTTATTGTCCTGTAAATTGTGTCGGAGGAATAACCATAGCCAAAAAGCCTCCTGGCTATTCTGGCCTTTATCTTATCAGGAAGATGTCCTCTCTCATCCAAGTCATCACCATCGACCATTTTCATGGCTACAATTAGCGCACGGTCTCCTTCCTCCGTCACCCCCTCATATTCTTCTTCATATTCCTTGTTTTCAGCCCACATTGAATAAGCCTTCTCTATGTCTCTGTCGGAAAGTCCTTTGTTCTTAAGTTCTCTCTTAGATCTGGAGTCTGCCCATCCTTTGCCTGCGCCATACGTAAAGAAAGACATCCCATACTTCACATCGTCCAAATAGCCATAATCCACATATTCTCTTATCACCTCTTCAACGTCCTCATGACTGTATCCGAGTTTCAATAGTTCTCGGGTTAACTCCACCTTGGTTCGGGATTTATACGCAAGCTTACCAGCAGCCACGTCTCTTAGATCTCTTTTAGGTTCTTTACCATCGCCTTTTTTGTCTATGCTCATTTTTCTACAGCCTCAACTCATTATTCTATTTTACTCAAAAGTTTTAAAAAGACGGCCCCTTGGGAACCGTCCTGCAATGTTTACGATTAACCTTTTTTATTCTCTAGTCTCTCTAAAACTCGTCTATAACCATCCGCACCATAAGCAATGCATTTATTAATTCTACTTATGGTAGCAGTGGATGCCTTGGTTTGTTTTTCAATCTCGCTATAGGTTTTTTTCTTGGATAGAAGCTTTGCAACCTGAAGTCTTTGTGAGATAGCTCTCATCTCGTTCACAGTACAAATATCTTCAAAAAACCTATAACAATCCTCTCTGTTTTCCAGGGTAAGTATTCCATCAAAGAGTTCGTCCAGTTCATCGCTCCTAAATTTTGATTCGTAAGCCATCTCTCTCCTCCTTGAATTATCAACATCACTGATTCAAGGAGTAGTATATCACTTTTATGCTTTAAAGTCAAACAGCAGTAAATTATTGACAGACGCGTTTATTTACTTCCCTTTTACCGTCTGAATTGCCTTACTCATCTGTTTGTCCTCGGTTCCTGCACCGTCATTGGAAACCGTAACATCCGGGCTGACTCCGACACCGTCAATTCTAGTTCCGCCTGCCGGGAAGAATTCCTTAGTAGTCAAATTAACCGCGCTTCCATCTTCATAAACGTGGGTTTCCTGAATAAGCCCCTTGCCGTATGTAGTCTCTCCAACCAAGGTTCCCGCACCGTTTGTCTTTATTGCGGCTGCTATCATCTCAGCAGTGCTGGCAGTGTTCCCGTTTATTAAAACCACCAGGTTAAGTCCTGTCTTGGAAGCGTTGGAATTGTAGTTCTCCTTTGTTCCGGATTTATCGATTGTATATGTCACAGTGCACTCCGCCAGGATTCTATCAGCTATCTTTACACCTTCGTCAAAGAGCCCGCCGGGATTATCCCTTAAATCCAAAATAAGGCCATCTACCTTTCTGGTTTCAAAACCGGAAATCGCAGAATCAAACAGGCTGTAGGTCTCATCACCGAAAGAACGTATTTTTATATAGCCGATGTTCTCTTTATCGAGGGTTTTACTTTCAACACTTACACCCTTAACATCCCCTCTGATTACCGAGACCTCCATCTCCTCATCGTCTCTCATCACTTTTAGGTCTACCTTTGTTCCAGGATTACCTTTAATTGCACTAATGAGTTCCTCGGAGGTTTTATAGCTCTTTCCGTCTGCCTGGAGAATGATATCTCCTTCTTTTATGCCCGCAACAGCGGCCGGACCGCCTGTAACCACCTCTGTTATAACGAAGCCTTCTATATCATCATTGATAAAAACGATGCCTGTTCCGGTAAATGCGCTGTTAATATCCTGCTGAAGCTGCTTTAGTTCATCCGAATTCATGTATCTGGAATAAGGGTCATTTAGACTATCCAGCATAGCGCGATAGACTGCATCCATCTGATCATTTCTATCGTAATCCTTTAAATATGAATTACGAATGAGTTCATCAATCTGCTCCATTTTACTTAATTCGTAATTGGTTTCTTCCCTGGTTGATGACTCAGCAGAAGTACCCTGCATAGACTGCTCTTCCAAAGAACTTTGCTCCTTGACCAGTTTTAGGCCTGCAAACTTAATATACAACGACAAAGCAGCCACAGTAATTGCTGCAGCCACTAACATCAGCGATATTCCAAGTATTAGAGTTGATCCTTTTTTCTCCATATCACTAGTAGTAAATGTCCTCTATGTTCATCTGAATATACTCTCTCCCATTCCACTCCTGGGATTCAATATATCCTATAACCTTAAGCGGTGAAGTATTGTTTGTGTCAGAATAATACTCCTTTATCTTGCTCTCTGTATTATCTGCATTTTTAAAATCCAGGCATCTTATATTTTGCTGGTTTTCCAGTTTTCCGTCAACCCTTAGATATTGTCCCTCCTGACCCATGCGGGAAGGGTTTGCACTAATCAGATTTACTTCCACCAATGGACGCGGATTATTCTTACCGAAGGGTTCCAATTTCTCCTGCTGTCTTACGAAATCAAAACTAACGTCGTCTGCTCCTACATGGACTTCAGCAACGGCCTTTTGTTTAAAGACTTCTTCGTTCTGATTGTATAAGGCTTCCGTTTCTTTTTTCAGTACATCTATGAGCTCAGGAATCTTTTTCTCCTCTATAGTGAAACCACATGCTGCTGCATGACCACCAAACCTCACAAACAAATCACTATGACCATCCAGTAGCTTAAAGAGATTAATTCCATCCGGGCTTCTTCCGGTTCCTTTATAATATCCATCCTCAATGGAAGTCACAATTATAGAAGGAAGTTTATATCTCTCTTTTAGCCTTCCTGCAACAATTCCGATTACACCTTCGTGTGCTTCCTCCAATTTGATGAATATAAACTTTCTATCCGGCTCCCTTATCCACTCGTCCCTCAGTATTTCTTCAGACTTCTCGACCAGTTCTTCCTGGGTGGATCTTCTCCTCGTATTGCATTCCAAAAGTTTTTCGGCCATTTCCTCAGCCTTTTCGCTTTCCTTGGTTTGCATTAGTCTGGCTGCCAATGTGGCATCATCCATCCTGCCAGCGGCATTTATATGAGGAACAATCACGAAAGATACTCTCCTGGAATTTATTTCTCCAGGCTTTAGTCCTGTCTTTTCAATCAAAGCTTTAAGACCGATTCTCTCCGTAATATTGAGAGCTCTAAGCCCGTACTTGGCCAGTGTTCTGTTTTCATCAATCAACGGAACTATATCACCTATGGTTCCGATTCCTACTAAATCAAGATTTCTGGTTAAAATCGTCTTTGATAAACCGGCAGTTTCAACCAAGGCCTGAGCGAGTTTAAATGCGACTCCGACTCCAGCCAGGAACTTGAATGGGTACCTGCAATCGGGATGCTGCGGATCGATAATCAGGCAATCGGGTATTTCATTCCTGATGGAATGGTGATCCGTAATCAGAATATCCAGACCGATTTCCTTGGCATGTTCCACTTCATTAACTGAAGTGCATCCGCAATCTACGGTAACAACGAGGTCGGTTCCTGCTTCTTTGATTTTATCCAAAGCGGAATTGTTTAGACCATACCCCTCATCAAATCTGGACGGAATATAGTATGACACCTTGGCTCCAAGCTCCTTTAGGACGTCTCTCAGAAGCGCAACGGAAGTAACCCCATCCGTATCATAGTCCCCATAGATACAAATCCTACCTTCGTTTTCTATGGTAGACAGAATTAAATCCACCCCTGCTTCCATATCGTGAAGCAGGAATGGATCGTAAGTCTTCTGAGGTTTATCCGAAAGAAATTCGGTTATTTCTTCTTCGGTTTCGATTCCTCGCTTTTTTAATATTTCTAAAACACTCGGATTTAATTCCATATTATAACCTATGGCAAGTAGTATAGCGGATCAGTCTGGATTCCGTTAACCCTTACTTCGAAATGACAGTGTGGACCTGTGGACCAACCTGTAGAACCTGCATAGGCAATTATCTGACCCTGCTCCACATATTCACCGGGGCTTACCAGGATTTCTGAATTATGCCCATATACTGTGGAATATCCACTATCGTGAATAAGGTAAACGGCATATCCATATCCTCCCGACCAACCTGTAGAACCGGAAACATATCCACTTCTAGCAGCGTAAATCGGAGCATAATATGAACATCCTATATCTATACCGCCATGGTTTGTTGAACCAATTGGAACATCATCCCTGTATCCAAAGAATGATGTCAAAGGACCATAGCACGGCCATACAAATCCCGAGTCACTTGCACCCATAAAATTGATATATATTTCGTCATCTACACTAGCAGCTGCAAGCTGTCTCATAAGTTCAGCCTGTTCTTCAGCCAGCTGAGCGGATAGCCTTTCCTCCTCCGCTTCATATTCTTCGATCCTTGCCTGGATTTCTTCAAGCAGTCTTTCGACTTCTGCCTTTGCAGCTTCCGCTTCCATCTGCTTTGCTTCCAGAACTGTCATTTCACCATCCAATTCATATTTGGCATTTTCCAGTTCCTCCAGGATTCCCTCCAAAACGCGATGCTGTTCCTCCAGCTGTTCCAGTGTCTGTTGATCGCTATCATATATTCTCTGAACCAGCGACAGGTTGGATAAAAACTCCGAGAAGCTTCCGGAATCCAAAAGTACATCAAAGATTCCAACAGATCCGCTTTTATACATATTGCGAAGTCTGTTTCCGAGACCACCCTTTTGTTCGTTGATGCTGTATCGCATCTTGGCTATACGGTCATTCATGTCATCGATTTCACTTTGTTTGAAATCGATAACTTCCTGGAGACTGTCGACTTCAGCTTCTATCTCATCCAGGGCAGCCTTCTTAACTTCATACTCTTCCAGCATTTCAGTCTTTTCGGATCTGGCTTGTTCTGCATGTTCCTGCGCTTCTTCCAACGCCTCGGCTGTTGTAAGTTCACTGGAATCATCCTCTTCCTCTTCTTCGTCCGCACGGGAGTATGAAGGGAAAGAAAGGCTGATAGATAATATCAGCATTATTACAAGTATCTGAATTCTGTTTTTTGTAATTAGCTTTTTCATTTTTTCTCCAATAGACTTAGCTATCTTTTATCTAGTAGTAATATCCATTAACCGCAATTTCAATTCTTCTTTTGGCTTATTTATCCAGGTATCTCCTCATTGACACGATACTTCCGCTAGCACCGATACTTACACCCATGGCTACAAAGATGATGATTAGGTTTACTGCCAAGTATGAGGAAGAAACCGGAGGAGCTCCAAGTATGGTTAATATCTGTCTTCCAGTAAGCTGAATAACTTCGTTATATACAAAGTACGTAATGCCTGCAGCAATAAGCGAAGATATGATTCCTATAACAATACCTTCGACCAGGAACGGTCCTCTGATAAACCAGTTGGTTGCACCTATGTACTTCATAATAGATATTTCCCTGGATCTGGCCAGCACCGTCAGTTTGATAGTATTGGCAACGACCACAACGGAAACAACTATGAGAAACGCCATGAGAATAAGTGCACCTATCTGAAGGAAGTTTGAGACCTTCATCAGCTTATCGACAGTTTCCTGGAAAAAGCTGATATCCTCTACACCATCCAGTTCACCCAGTTTGGAATAAACATTGTGAGCGGATTCAAGCGTATCTACAGTAACCACTATTGAATTTGGAAGTGGGTTGTCTCCTAAAGTATCCAAGAGATAGCCATTGTCTCCCCACTTGGTTTTTAACATCATCAAAGCTTCGGCTTTTGTTCTAAATGCAGTTTCTTTTACACCGCCGAATGTTTCAATGGTATTCATCATTACCTTTGCTTCTTCTTCGGAAACATCGTCATAGAGATAAACTTCGATTTTCTCATAATCGTTTTTTATCATCTCTGTAAAGAGACTGATATTTACCACCATAACAAAGAAGATTCCTAGAATAAGCATCATGGCCGTTATAGCAAAGATTGAAGCCAGGGCCATTCCCCTGTTTCTCCACATCTGTTGGAAGGCCTGCTTTATATTGTAAAAAAGTCTACCCATCTATGGCCTCCCCTATTACCTCAAGTTCCTCATCTAAATCCTCTGTTCCCTTTTTCCTTCTTACCTTAATTCTAACGTCATCCTCTTCCTCATCAGGAATAGGTTCGAAAGCTCCTTCTGAAATCTCTTGCCCGGTTTCTTCAGGGTCTCCATGAGGTAAATCAAAATGATCAACCGGAGATATATCCTCATAACCGTAGTCACCGGTTTCGTCTCTAACGATATGTCCTGATTCAATAGCAACAACACGCTTCTGCATTCTGTCAACGATATCCTTCGCGTGAGTAACCATTACAACAGTGGTACCTGTCTCGTTGATATCCTCCAGGAGTTCCATTATTCCCGTTGCTGTATCAGGATCCAGGTTTCCCGTAGGCTCGTCAGCGATCAAAAGCGAAGGACCATTTATAATTGCACGGGCAATAGCAACTCTTTGTTGCTCACCTGCAGAAAGCTCAGTAGGATACTTGTCGGCCTGGTCCTCTATTCCAACTATTTTAAGAACCTGAGGCACTCTCTCACGGATTTTGTTCCTCGGTTCATGAACCGCTTCCATAGCAAAAGCCACGTTTTCAAAAACGGTTTTCTTGTTCAGCAATCTAAAGTCTTGGAAAACTATGCCGATTCTCCTCCTGAATTTAGGAATCTCTCGGCTACTAAGAGTGGTGACTTCCTGGCCATCAACAATTATGCTTCCCTTATCCGCATTTATCTCTTTTAGAATAAGCTTGATAAATGTAGACTTTCCGGCACCTGAAGGTCCCACCAAGAAAACAAAGTCTCCACGTTCAATGTGGATACTCGCATCCTCTAACCCCACATTACTGTCATACATTTTAGTAACATTACTGAAAGTAATCATTAAAAATACCCCGCTTACTTGCAGACTTAGTCATCTGCACACAGGGTAAGTATACAACTTTTATGCCTTTTTGTGAACCCATTTCTTAAGAAAATTAAGAAATGGGTTCATGAAGATTCTGTGAATACTAATAAACGTATTTGGCAGCAAGAACTATAGCTGAAGCATCCATGCCGTATTTTGCCTTCAGTTCCTCAGGCTGTCCAGATTCGCCAAAGGTGTCCTGCTGGCCAACCATGGCGATTTTAACAGGACATTCTCTGGAAAGAAGCTCTGAAACCGCAGAACCCAATCCACCGATAATTGAATGTTCCTCTGCTGTTACGATTCTTCCTGTTTCCTTGGCTGCTTTGATTATCAGTTCTTCATCCAGAGGCTTAATGGTGTGAAGGTCAATTACCCTGGCATCCACGCTTTCTTCCTGAAGCACCAGCGCAGCCTTCATTGCCTCTGCAACCATTATGCCGCTAGCTATTATAGTTAGGTCTCTACCAGGTCTAAGGACCTTGCCCTTACCAAGTTCCAATTCATCATTATCTGAATAAAAATCGGGAACCGCAGCCCTTCCAAGACGCACATATGCAGGCCCATCCATCGCTACAACTTGACGAATTAGTTTCTCGGCACTAACTCCATCACAAGGGTTTACCACCGTCATTCCCGGAATGGTTCTCATAAGTGCAATGTCCTCAAACGTCTGATGGCTGGCTCCGTCCTCACCCACCGTTATTCCTGCATGGGTTGCACATACCTTTACATTTGCTCCGGTATAGCCGATGGAGTTTCTAATAATTTCAAAAGCCCTTCCGGTTGCAAATATAGCAAATGTGGATGCGCATACCACCTTACCGGATAGCGCAAGTCCCGCAGCGATTCCGTAGAGATTTTGCTCGGCTATACCCACGTTGAAAAATCTATCGGGATAAACTTTGGCGAATTCTCCGCTTTTAGTGGATCCGGAAAGATCCGCATCCATCACGATTAAATTGTGATATTCGGCGCCCAATTCAACCAAGGCCTTTCCGTATGCCTCTCTGGTTGCTCTTTTATTTTCCATTACCACTCACCTCCAAGTTCCTCTACTGCTTGTTTGGCCTGTTCTTCATTAGGCGCTTTGCCATGCCAACCTGCCTGATTTTCCATAAAGGATACGCCTTTTCCCTTAATCGTCTTTGCTACGATTACTGTTGGTTTCCCATCGGCTTCCGAAAGCTTTTTCACATCGGAAAATGCATTCAGGATTTGATCAAAATCATGTCCGTCGATCGAGTCACCCTCTGAAGGAACGACATTCCATCCAAAGGCTTTAAACTTTTCTCCAATTGGTGCGACCTTCATAACATCATCGTTTGCCCCATCTATCTGAAGACCATTCCAGTCAACTATTGCGATGAGGTTCTTTAATCCGTAATGTGCGGCAGCCATTGCTGCTTCCCAGACGATTCCTTCCTGAAGTTCGCCGTCCCCCAGGATGACGAAAACTCTACCCGGATCATTGTCTATCTTATTTGCCAAAGCCATACCAACGGCTGCTGAGAAACCCTGTCCCAGGGAACCCGTTGACATTTCAATACCGGGAACTTTCTCCATATTGGGATGACCCTGAAATTTTGATTCCAGTTTTCTGAGACTCATCATCTCTTCTACAGGGAAGAATCCTCTCTCTCCGAGGGCTGCATATTGAACAGGCGCAGCATGTCCCTTTGATAGAATGAGTTTGTCTCTTCCTTTCATCTTTGGGTCTTCAGGATTGACATTCATCTCATCGAAGTAAAGAGCGGTCACGATATCAGCGCCGGAAAGACTCCCACCGGGATGTCCGGATCCTGCTCTGTAAACCGCCTTTACAATGTCGATTCGAACATTATTCGCAATCCTTTTTAATTCCTCTATACTGTGTTTTTCTTTATTAAGGGCTTCCTTCATCTTACTATCTTGCCTCCGCTTAAATCTACAACTGTATTATCTCTAACTATAATAACTATTATCTTACTCTTATCTTTTATTTATCATCCTACTCTTATCTTTTATCTATCATTGCTATCTTGGCTGTCTTGGATTTATTAGTACCTGGCAATTTCTTTCTAAAAGCCTTACGACAGTACAAGTCGGTCTAATGCCAATCATTTTCCTACAGTCCCAGGAATATCTTTGCCATAAGGAAGTAGATTGATAATGCAACCGCATCGGATATGGATGAGATGGCAGGGTTCGCAATAAGCGCAGGGTCCGCTCCGAGCTTCTTAACCAGGAGAGGAATCATACTTCCAAGCATCTTGGCAAAAACGACAATCGCCATCATCGCACTGCATACCGTTAATGCAATCATCGCTCCATCTCCATCCAGGAGCATTACTCTGGCAAAGTTGAGCACGCTTAGCAGTACTCCTATAGCTGCTCCAACTCTAACTTCCTTCCAAAGGATTCTCGGGAAATCCTCAGGTTCAACTTCCCCCGTAGCTATACCACGTATAATCAAAGTCGCAGCCTGAGAGCCGGTATTACCTCCTGTGCCCATCAGCATAGGCATATATGATACCAAGCTTATTACCTGCGAAAGTTGCCCTTCAAATGAAGAAATTATCATGCCTGTAAAAATATATGCAACCATCAGAATAACAAGCCATGGAAGTCTATTTAACACGTGCTGCTTAACGGGTGTATCCAGGTATTCACGGTCCTTATCGTCGAAGTCGATAATACCGCCCATACGCTCGATATCTTCGGTTGTTTCTTCTTCGATGATATCCAGGATATCGTCGAATGTAATGATACCAACCAGACGAGATTCATTATCTACTACCGGAAGCGCCAGAAAGCCGTACTTGGTGAAGTCCTGTGCTACATCTTCCTGATCGGCATACACGTTTTCAGAAACGAATTCCGTGCGCATTATATCGTTTATGCGCGTATCGTCGTCACTGGTTACTATGGTGGAAAGAGAAACGATACCGATCAGCTTTCTACCCATATCCTTTACGTAACAGGTATAAATAGTCTCAGCGTCGATACTCTCTTTTTTTATGTGATCCAGAGCTTCCCTGACAGTCCAATCCTTCTCCAGGCTTATATAGTCCGGAGTCATCAAAGTACCGGCACAGTTTTCAGGATAATTTAAGAATGTGTTGATCAGCTTTCTTTCGGACTTTGGTGTCTTCTCCAGAATCTTGCTTACAACGTTAGCCGGGAGTTCTTCCAAGACGTCAATCTTATCGTCGAAGTCCAGTTCATGAATAATGTATTCTATTTCCTTATCGTTGATGATTTCGACGATTTTGTTCCTGTCTTCTGTAGGCAGTTCAGCAAAGACCTCTACGGATACATCCTTGGGAAGCATTCGGAACATAATGACGGTATTTTGGATTCCCTTATCCTCCGTCACTTCTTCCAAAAGCTCCGCTATATCTACAGAATTAAATTTTAGGAGTTCATCTCTGGCAGCAAAATACTTCTTGTCTTCAAGCAGTTCCAGGATTTTTTCCAAGCCTTCATCCATCAAAGCATCTCTATCGATATTTGCAATGTTTACATCTGGCATAGCTTACCTCCTTTCCTTATGTTGTTAACCTGACGAAGCCCTAAATCTTAGTGTCTTTCTATCTACATTAGTCTCCTTTTTCACATTTTTGCACATAGATATAATAAGTATACAACGTATATGTCTAAAGGTCAAAGAAAATAGCTTTGGTTCTTTATTCTAAAAAATCTATAAATGTGCATTTTTTGGGATTTTTTGTTGGTTGACTACATATATAGGAAGTGTTACACTTGCCATGGACCTTTGTTTTGGAATCCAATAATAAACTATTTCAATTTAAGATTTTTTGTTGTTTTTATCAAAAACCAACAAAGTCAAGATTCGCCTATATGGAGGAAAGGAATCGTCATGGGTAAGTTAGTTCAAAAGTATATTGACATCGCAAAAGAAAAGAATCCGCATGAACCGGAATTTCTGCAGACAGTAGAGGAAGTATTGACCTCTATCGAGCCGGTTTTGGAAAAGCATCCGGAATACATTAAGGCCGGACTTATTGAAAGACTCATCGAACCAGAACGTGGTGTAATGTTCAGAGTACCATGGGTTGATGACAAGGGAGTCGTACAGGTAAACCGCGGTTACAGATTCCAGTTCAGCAGTGCATTAGGACCCTATAAGGGAGGCATCAGATTTGCACCAAACGTATATCCCGGAATTCTTAAGTTCCTCGGATTCGAGCAGATCTTCAAGAACAGCCTTACAGGTCTTCCAATCGGTGGTGGCAAGGGCGGCGCAGACTTTGATCCAAACGGAAAGTCTGATGCAGAAATCATGAGATTCTGCCAGTCCTTCGTAACCGAGCTTTACAGACACATTGGTCCTGACACAGACGTACCTGCAGGTGACCTGGGTGTTGGCGGACGCGAAATCGGTTATATGATGGGTCAGTATAAGAGACTAGCAAACCGTTATGACGGAACATGGACAGGAAAAGGAACTTCCAACGGAGGTTTGGCAGGAAGAAACGAAGCAACCGGATTCGGAATTGTATTCTATGCTCGCGAAATGCTGAAATTCTTCGGAGAAGAAATGGAAGGAAAGACAGTTGCTCTCTCCGGATTCGGCAATGTAACATGGGGAACAGCAACAAAGCTCACAGAACTTGGAGCTAAGGTTATCACTATTTCCGGACCTGATGGATACATTCACGATCCTGATGGAATCACAGGAAAGAAGATCGACTACCTCGTAGAACTCAGAAACTCCGGAAAGAATATCTGCGCACCTTATGCAAAGAAGTTC
Source organism: uncultured Eubacteriales bacterium (assembly GCA_902797405.1). Taxonomy (GTDB): domain Bacteria; phylum Bacillota; class Clostridia; order Peptostreptococcales; family Anaerovoracaceae; genus Eubacterium_B. Next base: position 15,942 of record CADBSP010000023.1, read on the forward strand.
AAGAGCGCCAAGTTCTTCGCAGGCAAAAAGCCATGGGAAGTAAAGGCAGACCTTTATATCCCATGTGCAACTCAGAACGAAATCCAGATGGCAGATGCGAAGACTATGGTAAAGAATAAAGCCAAGTTCCTCTGTGAAGGTTCAAACATGCCTACCACAAACGAAGCTATTGCTTACCTCCAGGAACACGGTGTAAAGATCGGACCTTCCAAGGCAGCCAATGCCGGCGGCGTAGCATGCTCCTGCTTGGAAATGAGCCAGAATGCAGAGCATATTATGTTCACTAAGGAAGACGTTTATAGACAGTTAGAAGGAATCATGGTTAACATCTTCCAGCTCTCCGTAGATGCTTGCAAGCGCTACAACCTCGGCGACAACCTCATCGCAGGTGCAAACATCGCAGGATTCGAAAGAGTTGCAGAAGCAATGATGCTCCAAGGTATTGTATAATTAAGCATAATCAAGTGAACCCCTATAAGTCGGGTGAGCTTATAACGTATTACCCCTATAGTCGGGTTCACTTGTCCTCGAAATTTGCAATAATAACCAAAAAAATGAAAGCACTCCTTGGGAGTTGCCCTTCATGGGGATAAACCCCACAGGTCAAC
>CADBSP010000024.1 GCA_902797405.1 uncultured Eubacteriales bacterium
ATAAGCTCAGATCTGGACAATTCTTCCTCGGTGATTTTTCCTTTACGATAATCGCAGCGGGCTATCAAGAATCTCCTTATTATTTCCTGGCTGGCAGCCTCCTGGCATGCCTTGTCATCAACGATGCAGGTGCCTATACGGTTAACACCCATGTCGGTAGGAGATTTATATTCAGATTCCTCTCCGGTAATCTTCTCTATGATTCTTTTTATGACCGGGAATACTTCCAAATCCCTGTTATAGTTTACAGCTCTGTCGCCGTAAGCATCCAGGTGGAAGGAGTCAATCATATTGACGTCTTTTAGGTCCACGGTAGCTGCCTCGTAGGCAAGGTTCACAGGGTGCTTCAGCGGAAGATTCCAAACAGGGAAGGTTTCAAACTTGGCGTAGCGGGCCTTCCTTCCCCTGGTGTATTCATGGTAAAGCTGAGAAAGAGAGGTTGCCAGTTTTCCGGATCCACCACCTGGTCCGGTCACAACAATTAGAGGTTTGGTGACCTCTATATACGGATTCGCTCCGTACCCTTCTTCGCTAACAATTGTGTCTATATCTGTGGGATATCCCTTGGTAAAGAAATGCTTATATGTCTTAATGCCACGTTGCTCCAGCTTGTTTATGAAGATGTTAACAGCCGGTTGGTCGATGTATCTGGTTACGACAACGCTGTTTACAGAAAGGTCATATTGGCGGAATGTATCTATTAGACGAAGCACCTCCATGTCATAGGTTATGCCAAAGTCGTGACGGGTTTTACTGGTGGTTATGTCACCGGCATAAATGCAAATGATGATTTCTGCCTGGTCCTTCATTTTTTGGAGGAGCTTAATCTTAGCGTTCTCGTCGAATCCCGGGAGAACCCTCATGGCGTGTTTATCGTGGACTAATTTGCCACCGAACTCCAAATAGAGTCGGTCGCCCTGACCTTGGTTAATTCGTTGGAGGATGTATTGGGATTGTTCCTCTATGTACTTCTCTGCGTCAAACCCCATCACCCTTGTTTCCTGCGCCATGTCGTTCCTTCCTTCTCAATCAATGCATTATCTCTATAGCTATTTCGTTTCGACCTTCGTCTCCCTGGAGGCTAACATCGTAACCCAGAACGATTTTTCCATATCCCTCGGAATCCAGGTTGCTACGAATGTCGGTCGTAAGAACCTCCATATCAAAGGATCCATAGGGCGTCTCGTAAATGCTGGTAAAACGTTTGCCTTTTTCAAAAACTAAATCCGCACTAAAACCGGAGGTTTCGTCACCGATCCTCTTCATTCTGATACTGCTGTCCGTAAGTTTTAGCCTGGTCTTGCAACCGGGAAACCCGGAAAACGCACTTTCGTCGTAGAGCAAATAACGTGCACCTGCCCTCTCATACATCTTAGCATCGCTGACGAATTCCATCTCGTCTTCCAGTTCACCTTCTGCGTACCGTCTGCCTACTATCTTTAGAGTTATATCTTTCATATCCATACTCCACTATCTTATCTATCAGTTCCGTAAAGTCAACGCCTTCGCTCTCCCACATCAGGGGAAAGAGGCTGTACTTGGTTAGTCCGGGGATGGTATTTATTTCATTTATGTAAATCTTCCCCGTTTTCTTCTCTATAAAGAAATCTATCCTGGCAAATCCGGAACAGTCACAAGCCAGGTAAGCTTTGATTGCTATCTTCTTAATTCTGTTTGCTGTCTTAGTAGAAAGATCTGCAGGAATGTCCAAGCGAGTTCCGGAAGAATCGGAATACTTAGCCTCAAAGTCATAATACTGGAAGTCGTCGCTGGTTGTGATTTCGCCTGGGAGTGTAGCAATAGGATTCTCGTTTCCGATAACGCCCACTTCTACCTCTCGGCCTTCTATTGCTTCCTCTACCAGAATCCTTCTATCAAAGCTTCCTGCCAGAGCAAGCGCTCTTCCTGCGTCCATCAAATCGTCAACCCTGGAAACACCCAAGCTTGATCCTGCGTTGGAGGGTTTGACAAAAAATGGTCCTTCAAACTGTTCCGATATCTCCTTTACTATACCCGGCATATCCTTATCTAAATCTTCTGCGCGAACAAGTTTGTATTTACATGTCGGAATTCCGTTTCTATCAAAGACATCCTTTGCCATGGCCTTATCCATGCATAGGGCTGAAGAAAGGACTCCGCATCCCGCATAAGGAATATCCAGTATTTCCAACAATCCCTGAAGCGTTCCGTCCTCTCCCAGAGTTCCGTGAAGCGCAGGGAAGACGAAGTCGACGTGGCTTCGTATCTGTCCGGGACTAATAGGTCTGGCCTTTTTCTTCCACTCGTGTTCATCAATATGAATGAGATTCTTATCGGCTAAAAACCATTTGCCCTCCCTATCGATTCCTATTGGAACCGGTTGGTATTTTTTCTTATCTATAGACTGGAGAATTGCGCTGGCAGACATAAGAGAAATTGCATGTTCGCCTGAACGTCCTCCGAAAATTACACCAAGTCTTTTCATCTCGCCTCCGAATATTATTACGCCCTCAAAACAATATTTTATCATATTCGTTACAATTATGACACATAAAAGTCACAAAAGCGGGGTATATTTTAAGAGAAGGGGATTTAAAGTATTTTTAAGTTTGATGTATAATAATCAAAGAAGAGTTCAGGAATTATTAGTACATTAGAGAAGCATGTACTAAAACCCCTTTATAATATCAAAAGGAAGGTATGACTATGATTTATTGGAACGAGTTTAATAAATATGCAGGAAGCACCGGAGGAATGGACGAATACACTTCCTCAGAGACTTCGGGAGAATCCTTAGCCGGGGAGTCAATAAATAGAGAACCTAAGGAAATATATCCCTTGGTTACAAGCACCCATGTCGATCCCCAAGCAGAAGGTCCCAGGGTCAGGGCAAAGAAAGAAAAAAAGAAGTCCGGCTATGTAACCAGGAAGGCCTTTGCTATAGGAATGATCTGCGCCATGCTTGCAACATCCGGTCTTACTATTGGCGGACTAAAGCTGGCAGGTGCCTTTGATAGAACGGTGGCAGGAGATACTAAGGTGATCTCTGCAACCAATTATTCTTTGGCAGAATACACCGGAGCTAAAAAGTCAATAGAAGAA
>CADBSP010000025.1 GCA_902797405.1 uncultured Eubacteriales bacterium
GATTGCGTGGATACTGACGGCAAGGTGCATTTAATGCTTGACTATGCGGGAAGACCGGGGGAAGAGGTTGCGGATCCCTGGTATACCGGTGGTTTTGATGAAACCTGGAATGATGTGCTGGCAGGATGCGAGGGGTTTCTGGAATATATAGAGAATAAATAAAGATTGGAGGAGTTATGAATCTTACATTTGAAAGAGCTATTGAGCTCAACCGAGATATGGTGAAAGAGGAACATTTGATTATCCATTCAAAGAATGTGATGGCAGCGATGGAAGCCATGGCAAAACACTTTGGTGAGGATGAGGATCATTGGAAGGCAATTGGTTATCTTCATGACTTTGATTATGAGCAGTATCCTGAGGAGCATTTAAAGCATACGGAAGAACCGCTAAGAGAGGCGGGTGTTTCGGAAGAGGATATTCGTGCAATTATGAGTCATGGTTATGGTCTTTGTTCGGATGTTGAACCGATTACCAATATGGAGAAGAGCCTTTTCGCCGTTGATGAGTTAACCGGTATTATCCAAGCCTGTGCCAGAATGCGCCCTCACGGTATAACCGACTTGGAAACAAAAAGTGTCATGAAGAAATTCAAGGATAAGAAATTTGCCGCAGGATGCGACAGAGAAGTTATCCTGAAAGGCTGTGAAATGCTTGGCATGGATCTCAAAGACGTAATCGAAATATGCCTCGAGGGAATGAAACCATACGCAGCTGAGATTGGGCTTCTAGGAACAGAACCTTTAGAGTAACTAAACATCTAAGGTGGCAAAGCTTTCATGTTCCTAAGGTATGCGAGAGGAGTTTTAAGTATTTTTTAGGTTGATGAATCATTATTTCCATAACGTAATGAATCGACTACGAGTGTCAATTAACAATTGACTAAGGTAAGATCTTTTACAAATTTAAGCTTTAGAATTAAAAAGAATTGTATATTATTCTAAGAGGTGACAGATGAGACTTCTTTTGGCTGAAGACGAGAAACTATTATCGGATGCGTTGGTGGAAATGTTGACGCATAATAACTATTCTGTAGATGCGGTGTATGATGGCCAAGATGCAATCGATTATCTTTTGACCGGTGATTACGATGCGGCGATTCTGGATATTATGATGCCAAAGAAAGATGGCATTTCGGTAGTGAAAGAGCTAAGGGCGGCGGGCCTTAATACTCCCATTATAATGCTGACAGCAAAGAGCCAGATAGAGGATAGAGTGGTTGGACTGGATAGCGGTGCAGATGATTATCTCACTAAACCTTTTGCTATGGTGGAGCTCCTGGCCAGAGTTAGAGCAATCTCCAGAAGACAACCGGAGCTTACAGGAACCAATCTTAGGTTCAAGGATTTGGAACTTGATCGTGCAGATTACAAACTTTCGGGTCCAAACGGAGAAACCCGACTGGCAAACAAAGAGTATCAAATCATGGAAATGATGATGACCAATTCGGGTCAAGTTATTCCAACCGAAAGATTTATGGAGAAGATTTGGGGTTACGACAGTGATGCGGAAATCAATGTAGTCTGGGTAAATATATCAGGACTAAGAAAGAAAATCGCGGAGCTTGGTGCCCACGTTCAAATAAAAGCTGCCAGAGGAGTTGGCTACATGCTTGAGGCTATTGAGTAGTAATAAACTTTGAAGATAAGTAGTTCAGAATGCCTTCGGGGTTTTGATTTGGTGACAATAGATGATAAGTAAACTCAGAAAACGGGTAATTATTTATACGGTTGTAGCTGTAGCTTTGGTCCTTGTACTTTTAATGAGCATCATAAATATCGCAAATTACATAGTCAGGGACTATCGCGCGGAGGAGATTTTGTACTACCTCGCTGAAAATGGCGGGGACTTTCCCATGCATATGAAACACGATCACACGGATGATGATTTGCCTTCAGGAAAGGAAGGCGGAGATAAGCCATTTCATTCGCCTAAGGATATGACTGAGGAAACTCCTTTTGAAACCAGATTCTTTTCACTTTCGCTAAAGGAGGACGGAACAATCAAAACAATCAATACAGGAAAAATCGCAGCCGTCTCAAGCTCCGAGGCTGCAGAAATGGCAAACAGGGCTTTAGCGAAAGGAAAGAAAATCGGTTACGATGGCAGATACAAATATCTAATCTATGATGATAACGGCGAGGAGATGTTTATTTTCTTGGATTGTAGTAGAGATATGGTCGCGATTAATTCGTTTTTGGAGATTAGTCTTCTCGTTTCCACGATAGGACTTGTCGCGATTGCGATCGTGGTTGTTTTGCTTTCGCCTAGAATGATTAAACCTATTGCAGAGAGTTATGCCAAGCAAAAGGAGTTTATCACGAATGCCGGGCATGAATTGAAAACCCCAATGACTGTAATTAAATCCTGTACTGAGGTAATAGAGATGCAGTCCGGAGAAACCAAGTGGACTGAGGGCATCAAAGAGCAGGTGAAGAAACTTTCAGATCTTACGACTCATATGGTTGCCCTGGCTAAGATGGATGAGGGTGGTGACCTTCCAATGGAAGATGTGAATCTTTCGATGCTGGTAAAGGAGTCACTGGAAGGATTTTCTCTGGAGGCGGAACTGCAGAACAGAGTCATAGAAAGCAATATAGAGGATGGAATAAACGTGAGTGGGAATCAGACCTTGCTCAATGAACTGATTTCTATTCTTGCCGACAATGCGCTTAAATATGGAGCTAAGGATAAACCTATTAAGTTTTCGTTATCGAGAAATGGAAAGAAGATTGTTCTATCAGAAGAGAATTATGCAGAGGGGTTATCCGCAGGAAAGCATGAAGAGTTCTTTGATCGCTTCTACAGGGGAGACACCTCCCATAACAGTGAAACTCCGGGAAGCGGAATCGGCCTATCCATGGCTCGCTCGATTGTAGAAGCACACGGAGGAAATATAACTGCTGAAAGTCCGGACGGGAAGCGTCTAATAATAACTGCAATGATATAGCAAAGACACTCAGCTATATAGCAATTAATGGGGGTTATAATTAAGGACGCGAAATAATCAGGATTTGTAGTAAAAAACTTGAGAATTAAAAATAAATAACTTCGCATATGCAGGTATATGCGGAGTTTTTTGTTGCTTTTAATTATAGTTTAAGTATAACTTTAAGTTCATTTTAGGTTCGGCGTTTAAGATAGAGTCATCAAAGGAGAGAGCAAATGAAAGAGATTATAAATGTTTTTAGCAGACATGAAATTAAATACATGATTACGGATGAGCAAAGAAAAGCGCTTCTGAAGGGAATAGGGGACAGAATGATTCCCGATCCCCATGGACTAAGCACCATCTGCAATATATACTACGACACTCCGGATTACAGGCTCATTAGAAGATCCTTGGAGAAACCGGAGTACAAGGAAAAGATTAGACTTAGAAGTTATGGCACGCCGCTAGAGGATACAATCGTCTTCCTGGAGCTTAAAAAGAAGTTCGATGGTGTAGTTTATAAAAGAAGGATTGAACTTCCGGAGAAGGATGCGGAAAGGTACATGGCCGGTGAAATGGATGTAAATGAGGTGATAAAGGTTTTGGCCAACGAATCCGATCCGCAGATGGTAAAGGAAATCGATTATTTCAAGACCTTCTATCAAAACCTGAAACCAAGCGTTTATCTGAGCTACGACAGATGCGCATATTTTTCCGAAGAGGACGACAGCCTTAGAATCACCTTTGATAAAAACATAAGGTGGCGAAAAGAAAATGTGAAGCTTACCGAAGCCCCGGGCGGGAAAGAACTCCTAAAGCCGAATACAAGTCTTATGGAAATAAAGACGGCGACAGCCCTTCCCGTTTGGCTTGTGAAGGTGCTAAGTGAAGCGAAGATACGCCCATCAAGCTTTTCTAAATATGGAAGAGCATATCAGGAAATACTGGAAAGCAGAATTGCGGAAAGTGCCCTAGAAGAAGCAAGGGCATTACAGGAAGAATCCGAAAAGGAAATAATACTCAATAACGGAATAGAGAATAAAGACACAATAAACGAAAGAACAGAAAGGTTAGGAAAAGAAAATGACGAACATATTTGGAAGCATATTTACGGCAAACGCTCTTACGATACAGGGCTTCGCGATAAGTCTGGTAGTCGCGCTGGCGCTTGGAGCTTTGGTGGCTCTGGTTTATTCGTACCACAAAGCGCATTCAAATGGATTTCTGGTAACGGTGGCGATGCTACCGGCCATAGTGGCAGTGATAATCATGATGGTAAACGGAAGTATTGGGGCATCGGTGGCAGTGGCAGGAACCTTCTCTCTGGTAAGATTCCGTTCGGCACCTGGAACCGCTAGAGAAATCTGCGCAGTATTCCTGGCTATGGCAGTAGGACTGGCGTGTGGTATGGGATATGTCGCCTTTGCAGCTGTCTTTGCACTGGTTCTTTGCATAATAACTATTGTATATGACAGAGTAGGATTCCTGGAAAAGAGAGATGGAGGCATGGAAAAGGTATTAAAGGTTACAGTTCCTGAGGACCTGGATTATGAAGGAATGTTTGATGACATATTCCGCGAGTATACATCATCTTCTAAACTTACCAGCATCAAAACCAGCAACCTGGGCAGTTTGAACAAACTGCATTACAACGTCACCATGAAAAAGGCTGGAACAGATAAGTCCTTCATAGATGAACTAAGATGCAGAAACGGTAACTTGGAAATCAGTCTATCCCTATTGGCTGATTCCAGCGAATTATAAACCAAACTATAGACTATAGAGCGAACTATATAAGTCAAATATAGAATGCAACGAACATAATGAATGAGAGAAACAAAA
>CADBSP010000026.1 GCA_902797405.1 uncultured Eubacteriales bacterium
GAAATGTTCGCCAGCAAAAACGGAATCTTTGATTCTCTATTGGATGGTATCGGAATGAGTATTGGATATACCGTTGTTTTGGTAGCAATGGGTCTTATCCGTGAATTCCTGGGAAGCGGCACACTCTTCACAAAGCAGATCCTTCCTGAGAGTGTACCGGGTGTCGGCATCATGACACTTCCTCCGGGTGGATTCTTCACCTTTGCACTATTGGTAGCATTGGTCAACTATCTTGCCAGAGACAAGGCCATTAAGGTCAGAGACTTTGGTGAAGAGGATTTGGCAATTCTCCGAGCAGCAAAGGAAGAGGAAAAGAAGAAAGAAGCCGAAAAGAAAGCCGCTGCTGCAGCCGCAGCCGCTGCTAATACAGAAGAGAAAGGAGCATAATCATGGGAACATTAGCAATTGTATTCAGCATGATCTTAGTTAATAACTATGTGCTGGCTCAGTTCCTTGGAATCTGCCCCTTCCTCGGAGTTTCCAAGAAACTTGATTCCGCTGTTGGTATGGGCGGAGCAGTTATCTTCGTAATGGTGCTGGCTACAGCCGTAACATGGCCAATCCAGCAGATACTTAACAAATTTGAAATCGGTTATTTGCAGACTGTAGTATTCATCTTAATCATCGCTGCGTTGGTACAGCTGATTGAAATGATGCTAAAGAAATACATGGTAGGTCTGTACAGTGCACTCGGTGTTTACCTTCCTTTGATTACAACCAACTGTGCAGTACTGGGCGTATGTATCGCAAATATCGATGCCGGTTATGGATTCGGTCAGTCCCTGGCTAATGCCCTTGGTGCAGCCGTTGGTTTCACAATTGCTCTTGTACTCTTTGCCGGAGTCAGAAGCACCAAGCTGGTTAATGAAGAGGGAGTACCTAAATCCTGGCGCGGTGTTCCGCTAGTTCTTCTGAGTTCCGCAATTCTTTCCCTAAGCTTCATGGGATTCAGCGGTATGTTCTCGTAGAAAGGGGGAGAGATCATGGGAATACCAGTATTATTAGTAGTAGCAGTTGGTCTGGTATGTGCTATCATGCTGACCATCGCATCCAAGGTTTTCTATGTCCCCGTTGATGAGACAGCAGCTGCTCTTCGTGAAGTTCTTCCGGGAGCAAACTGCGGTGGTTGCGGATTCGCAGGTTGCGATGACTATGCAAACACCCTGGCTGCAGATCACGAAACACCTTGTAACAAGTGCCCTGTAGGCGGACCAAGCGTTGCAGCCAAATTGGCTGAAATCCTTGGGGTTTCTGCCGGTTCCGCAGACAAGCAGGTTGCAATCGTAATGTGTAACGGAGCAAAGGAAGTATCGAAGAACCTTCTCGACTATGAAGGTCCAACATCCTGCAAAGCCGCAACACAACTTTTTGGCGGAGTCAAGCAGTGCCCATTCGGATGCCAGGGCTTAGGCGATTGCGTAGCAGCATGCGATTTCGGAGCAATCAGTGTGGTTGACGGTGTTGCACGTGTAGATAGAGATGCCTGTGTAGCATGTGGAGCTTGCGCAAAGGCTTGCCCGAAGAACCTCATCAGAATTGGTCCTGACAGCAATCAGAATGTTGTATTCTGTAGCAGTAAGGCCGGTGGGGCCGATGTCAGAAAGGCTTGCTCTGTTGGTTGTATCGGATGTAAGATGTGTGAAAAGACATGTAAGTTCGATGCAGTTCACGTTGAAAACAACCTGGCATACATCGATCCAGAGAAGTGCAAGAACTGTGGTATGTGTTCCAAGGCTTGCCCAACCGGAGCCATCATCAACCTGAAACAGCTTAAAAAGCTGAAGGAAAAGGCTCACGGTACAGCTCCTGCAGTTGTAGCTAATGCCGCAGCGACACAGGAAGCAGCAACTGAAAATGCACAGGCATAGTAATTAAACAAAAGGATTAAAACACGCGGGTCTTCCCCGCGTGTTTTGGTGTAAGGCCTTGCATTACTTTTTATCACTACCGGTCTGTGGTATAATTGATATTGCAATAATAAGGATTTATAGGGTTTTCATGTTTAAAATACTACGTAAAGCAGATATAGTTTTGTTCTTTGTTTTGCTAGCTCTGGGCATTGCTCTTTCTGTACCCGGATTCGCTTCATCAAATTCAACAAACAAGGATTCGGTTGTTGAAATAACAATGGGGGGAAGGTCATTAGGGGAGTATCCTCTTAATCGTGATGAGGAGATTGAGATAGAGAAAGATGGCCATCTAAATCTGGTAATAATAAAGGACGGCAAGGTGCATATGGAAGAAGCGTCATGCTATAACCAGGTATGCATCAAACAAGGGACAATTAGCAAGAACAATCAAAGCATAGTATGTCTTCCGAATAGAGTTGTTGTCAGAATTCTGGCTGCAGATGGCGATGGTGGGGGTGAACCTGATGTCGTTGTTGGATAATAAATCGGAATTGACGAGCAAAGACGAAAAAAAACTAGAATCCGTCACTCAGAGACGCGCGGATAAACATACAAAGAGGGTGGCATATGCAGCGGTGCTGGCAACCTTGGCTTTGATGTTCAGCTATGTTGAGACAATGATACCGCTTTCCGTATCCATGCCGGGGGTTAAACTTGGCATTGCGAATCTGGTAATTCTAATTGCACTATATATCCTTGACGTAAGGTACGCATTCGCAATAAATGCAGTGAGAATACTGGTCAGCGGACTTTTGTTCTCCGGAGTTTTTGGAATGTTGTATTCTATGGCAGGCGGAATAATATCTTTATTTGTGATGTGGCTTCTAAAGAAAACGAATCTGTTCAGCGTTGTAGGAGTTAGTATGGCGGGCGGCGTTTTTCACAATATCGGGCAGCTTTTGATTGCGTCTGCTATAGTCTCGGATATCAGGATGTTTATTTACTTGCCGATTCTGATGTTTTCAGGCTTGGCAAGCGGGATAGTAATCGGGATTCTTTGTTATTTTATTTTGCAAAAGGTTCCGAGAATAAGTTAGTGATTAGATCCGGATTGGATTGAGTTACGCTGAAAAATATCCAATTACGCGGTTGATTATTTCATAAGGAGACTCAAAGATGAGAAAAGAATTAATTGCCCTTAGAGAAGTGATGAAGAATTATGGTATCGATATTTATATCGTTCCAACCGGAGATTTCCATGGGTCGGAATATCTTCACGACTATTTTAAAACCAGAAGATATGTTTCGGGCTTTACGGGTTCTGCAGGAACTCTGGTGGTTGCCCAGGATGAAGCGAGACTCTGGACTGATGGGAGATACTTTCTTCAGGCAGCCATGGAGCTGGAAGGAAGCGGAATTCTTTTGATGAAAGACAAAGAACCTGGTGTTCCCGATATCAAGGATTACATTAAAGATAAGCTCATGCAAATTGCGAGCAATAAAACCAATCCGCGGAAGAACGGCAGCGTATCATCTCATCTGGATTTGGCTGAAACCGGTCCAACACTTGGATTTAACGGAAAGACATTACCCTTTGATGCAGGAGAGGAATACGAGAAAATGGCCTCCGAGGTCGGTGGCAAACTTGTTAGTGATTTTGATCTGGTCGGTGAGATCTGGGCTGACAGACCTGCGCTTACAGGAAAAACTGTTTGGCAGCTTCCCTTATCGTCAGCAGGTCTTCCCTTTGAGACAAAGATAAAGCAAGTACGTGAACTTATGAAAAAGGCGGGGGCAGATTATCATTTGATAACAACCCTGGATGACAATGCTTGGCTATTCAATCTTAGAGGAAGCGATGTTGAACATACTCCGGTGTTTTTCTCATACACTTTGATAACTCCTGATGAAACAATTCTCTACCTGTTTAAGGATATGTGCCCTTCTGAAATCATCCCTGAAGGAGTACAAGTAAAGAACTATTTTTCTGAATCGGATGGTGAAGGTCCGGATAATGACATTTTATCCGTTTGTTTGGATGTGGAAAGAATTCCAGAGGGAGCCACACTATTGCTTGATGGCAAAACTGTGCCTTATACAATTACCGATATTGTTCCCGAGAATGTTAATTTGCTAATGGCTGATGTAATACCTTCTTCCAGACTTAAGGCTATAAAGAATGAAGTGGAGATTGAATCAACCAAAGAGGCGCATGTAAATGATGGTATTGCTATGGTCAATTTCATTCATTGGCTTAAATCATCTATAGTTGTGAATGAACAGATGACAGAGATTAGTGTGTCAGACTATCTGGAAAACCAGCGGCGTGCGCTGCCCGGATTCTTGGATCTATCATTCGAAACTATTGCCGGATATATGGAGCATGGTGCGATTGTACATTATAGCGCATCTCCCGAGAGCGATGCCATGTTGCGTCCGGAAGGCTTCATTTTGGTTGATTCCGGAGGTCAGTATGAAACGGGAACCACAGATATAACCAGAACAATAGCATTAGGACCTTTGTCTAAAAAGATGAAAGAGGCCTATACGGTAGTTCTAAAGGGACATGCTCAGCTTGCTATGGCAAAGTTCTGTGATGGCACCAAAGGAATTGAACTGGATAAAATCGTAAAGTCTACTATGGACGAATACGGTATTTCATATAATCACGGTACAGGACACGGTGTTGGCCATGTGCTTTGTGTTCACGAGGGTCCGCAGAGAATAAACACCATCTGCGAAGAACCGCTTATCCCCGGTATGATTACAAGCAATGAGCCAGGTTATTATCCGGAGGGAGAATTCGGAGTTCGTATAGAGAATGAGATTCTCTGTGTGCCATGCGACTGTTGTGATGATGCGAAAAACTGCTGCGCGGACGAAACGACTTCTTCGGCAAAATGCTACTGTTTCGAAAACCTGACATGCTGTCCTTATGAGCGTGATGCCATAGTAAAGGAAATGCTAACGAAAGAGGAAATCGAATACGTAAATAATTATCATGCGTGGGTATTGAAATCGCTGGAGAGTAAGGTAACTACGGAAGCAGAAGCTTGGCTAAGAGATGTTTGTGCTCCACTGTAGACAATGAACAAGAAACGAACTGCAGAACTATTGCTAATACTGATTACCGGATTTTGGGGGATTTCATATTATTTCTCACGAGTTTGCCTGGAGGAATTGGAACCTTTGACTTTGAATGCGCTTAGATTCTTGCTCGCATTCGCAATTCTGGGGGCCGTATACCGAAAACAATTATTGGAAGCAAATAGAGAAACCTTTCGATATGGATTTATAGTTGGTGTTGTGCTGGTATTTGTGTACGTTGGTGCAACCTATGGTGTAAAGTATACGTCTCTTTCCAATGCCGGATTTATAAGTTGCCTGGCGGTGATTATTACTCCTTTGATAGAACTGGTGATATATCGCAAGCGACCGGAAAACAAGTTGATACTGTCGCTTGTGATTTGCACTATAGGGCTTGCCTTACTTACGTTAAGTGAAAGTCTCACCTTTGCCATAGGTGATTTGCTTTGCCTGCTTTGCGCCTTTGCATATTCAGTGGATATACTAATTACTGATAAGGCAGTTGCAAAACCTAATGTTGAGCCTCTTGCAATGAGCGTAATAGAAATCGGGGTAACGGGAGTATTGTTTTTGATTCTTTCGTTTCTGTTTGAAAAGCCCAATCTTCCTTATACTGCCTCTGCATGGGGTGCTGCGATCTTCCTGGGAATTTTTTGCTCCGGCATTGCTTTTGTCGTCCAAACCACTCAGCAGAAGTATACATCACCCGCCAGGGTTGCTTTGATCTTCACCCTGGAACCGGTGTTTTCTGCAATTATTGCATACTTCCTTGCAGGAGAAAGACTTGGACCCAAGGCGTATTTTGGTGCAGCTTTGATGCTGGTAAGTCTAATTATAATGCAAGTTGATTTTGGGAAGGGAAGGCCAGAGAGAATAGCTAATTAAACGAGTATGATAAGGGTTGATGATAAGGGTTTAAGTAATAAGGATTCTAATGACAGATTTTGTGTAAAACAGTTTTGAACAATAAGGATTTAAAAATAGGTTTTGTGTAAAACAGTTTTGAATAATAAGGATTTAAATAATAAAGTTTTCGATTGTGTTGTTGTAGGGGGAGGAGCCGCAGGGCTTTTTTTTGCTGCGACATTAAATAAGCAACTCACCAATAATGATGGTTGTTATGCGATTGAAAGAGAAACGGGAAGAGATCAGTATAAGATTAAGGACAGTAATGCCTGTAGATGTTTGATAATCGAAAAAACGGGAAGACTCGGAACCAAGGTTTTGATGAGCGGTGGGGGACATTGTAACATAACACACGTTGGATCAATCAAGGACTTTATCGATTGTTACGGTGAAGCCGGAAAGAAGATTCGTCGTATTCTATACAAGCACAACAATTTGGAATTGATTGATTTCCTCAGGGGTGCAGGGATTCCAACGATTTCGGAAGAAGACGGAAGAGTATTCCCCGCATCCAGGAATGCCTCGGACATTCGCAACATGCTGCACGAAAAGGCTAAGGCAAAAGGATTTCATATAGCCTACAACACTGAAGTTAAAAGTATAGATTATGAATCTGGAATCTGGAAACTAGGGTGTATCGAGCATGCAAATGGAACAGACAGGTCTACTAACAATAAAGCAAATAATAAGGACGAGATTTCTGAGACGATTTTCTACACGAAAAAAATTGTAATTGCCACTGGCGGTTGCTCGTATCCGAGCACGGGGTCAGACGGGAAGATGTTTGAGGTTCTTAAGAGAGATCTAAATGTAGAAATCGTTCCTCCGCGCCCGTCGCTTTGTCCCATTAAGGTGAAGGACTATCCTTACAGCGATTTATCCGGATTATCGATAGAAGCCCAATTAAAGATTGGAAAGAGGAGATCAATCGGTTCACTTTTGTTCACCTATGATAGTTTTAGCGGACCGGCAGCGCTAAATATCTCGGGCAAAGCAGCAGATTTGTTATATTATTCAAGCAGTAATCCTGGTTCTGCTTATCATTCTCCTGATGCTCCTTATAGAATCTCTCTTGAGATTAACTATGTTCAAAAAACCTACGAGGATGCATTATCTATTATTCAAGCTGCGGTAAAAGGTAGCAAGTCCAGTCTGGCGAATTTGATAGCCGATAGATTTGTACTGCCGAAAAGACTATGCCGCATACTCGAAGAACGATGCTCCGGTTCCACTAAAAAACTCGCAAAGCTCTTAACCATGGATGAATTTATAATCGAATCTGTTGGAAGTTTTAATACAGCCATGGTTACGAAAGGTGGAGTGGCTTTAGATGAAATTGACCTATCCACCATGCAATTAAAGAAGCATAAAGGGATATTCATCGTAGGTGAAGCCTTGGACGTGGACGGCCAAACAGGAGGCTACAACCTTCAATTCGCATATTCCTCCGCCCGCACAGCAACAGATGCTTTGCTGTTACAGTGTTTGTCGCCGGATATACTTTCGGTCAAAGAAAATAACCGCCCTTAATTAGCCAAAGAGAACGGTTATTTTGTAACTTGTTATTGGGCTAACCGTCTATCGGTAGCACCTTTTATTGGTTAAATAATAATGCGTATTGCGTTTATTGTCAACAAATATTCGATGTTTGCAGATATGCTTTACAGCATGTGAGCAATAATCTCTTCACGATTACCTGGCAGTAAGAAAATCGGAGGTATGTCAAAGACCGTTTTACAACCTATTTCGCCTTTTTCATTCATACGGTATGCTGCGCGAGCACACGCCGTTAGTACGCTACCGGTGAAGTAGGGGTTCGATTCCAAATCGAGTTTAAACTCAATAGTGTTAGAGTATTCGTCATTAAGCCCGGTATTGCCGCTTCTTAATACGCTCCCGCCGTGGGGGAGTCCGGCGTGTTTGGAAGCCAATTCTTCTGCGGAAATGAAGGCTACCGTGGTGTCGTAGTCGGCAAAATAGTTTGGCATTGTTTTTATCTCGCTTTCTATTCGCTCCAAATCTGCACCTTCTTCTGCAACCACATAACATTCTCTAAGGTGTTTTTCGCGAGTGGTTAGATTAGGAGTTTCACCTGAGCGAACCCTATCCATAGCAGATTGAATTGGGACGGTGTACTGGCGTGCATCCAGCACTCCTTCAATTCTTCGAATAGCATCGGAGTGACCCTGGCTTACACCACGACCCCAGAATGTGTAATCTGAACCATCGGGCAAAGCAGCGTTAGCGTATAATCTAGCCAATGAGAATAGCCCAGGATCCCAGCCGGTTGAGATTACAGCCGTTTTTCCTGAGGAGATTGCGGCCATATCAACTGTATTCAAGTGCTTCGGGATATTAACGTGTGTATCAAAACTATCGACCACGTTATAGAAACCTGCCAATTGAGGCGTCATAGTTGGGAGATCCGTTGCACTTCCTGCACAGATAATGAGCACGTCGATGTCGGGAAAGCCTTTTGCAGCTTCTCCTGCTAAAACCTTTTCGGCAGATAAAAGCATATCGTATGGATAAACGGTTGCTCCGGTTAATGTAGTTACAGTTTCAGAAGCGCGACGACTGAATACGCCTACCAACTCCATATCCGGAGAATTCGTAACTGCAGCCTCTACACCACGTCCCAAATTACCATATCCGACTATTCCTATTTTTATTTTATTATTCATACATAAATCCTTTTACTATTACCGTATATGAAGATTCTTTAGTTTTTGACATGCTTAGCGTATTCTTTGATTGTTGACATGATTGACAAATGATTTAACGAATACCATCCTCACAAGCGTATTCAAATAAATACTTGCTATTTACCGATTATCGATTTCATATCATATAGCCCGGGGGATTGAGTCACCAGGAATCTCGCGGCATCAATTGCTCCGTCAGCAAAGAGACCTCTGTCGTGGGCTTCATGCTTAAGTGTGATACTTTGTGTGTCGGTGCTTATTATTACTTCATGTATTCCAACGATATTGCCCCGACGAACAGAACTGATTCCGATTTCGTTCTGCTCGCGCTTACACATGCCACTTCGCCCTACGTTTTCCAAAAGTTCCGGCCTCGACTCTTTTGCTGCATTGGCAAGCAAAATCGCTGTTCCGCTTGGTGCGTCGACTTTTCTGACATGATGAGTCTCTATAATCTCAACATTGGCTGTTGGGAATGCGGCTACTGCTTGCCTGACCAAATCTGCCAGGAGGGCAACGCCCAGCGACATGTTGCCTGAATAAAAAATGGGAATAATCTCAGCTGCTTCAGAAATCATTCTTCGCTGGTCATCATTTTGTCCGGTTGTTGCAATAAGCAATGGAATCTTCCTATCCGTTGCATAATTTATCAAATCTGCAGTCCCTGCAGCATTCGAAAAATCGATGATTACATTGTAAGTAGATTGTGAATCAATGTTGTTAACATCGGTGTCAGCGTGGTTTGTTAAATCCGAAATTGATTCATGAAGTTCCATCAGCGAACAATATTCCGAGGAGTTTTTATCTTCATTATCGAAGGCTGCATCAACCAACGCTGCAATCCGCATATCTTCCTGCTCTTCTATTTTGCTTTTTAGTATTCTGCCCATATGTCCCAGGGCGCCGTTAATTATTACATTAATCATTTTGTTACACACCTATTCCAATATTCCGCATGGCATTTAACAAGCGCTCTTCGTTTGCAGGCTCCATCGGGTAGAGTGGTGATCTCAAATGATTATCGCACCATCCCATATGAGCCATTGCGCACTTTGCAGGAATAGGATTGGTCTCACAGAATAGGGCTTTTACCAGTTCCATGTACTTTAGCTGCATTTGACATGCGGTTTCTCTATCGCCGTTGATATAAGCCATAACTAATTCATGTGTCTCTCGGGGAAGCAGATTTGAAAGTACAGAGACCACACCGAGTCCGCCTACCGACAATATGGGCACAATCTGATCATCGTTTCCTGAGTATAAATCCAGGTTGTCGCCTACCTTTGCTTTGGTTTCAACTATTTTAGCGATGTCGCTATTTGCTTCTTTAATTGCAACGATATTAGGATGTTTGGAAAGGGCTAAATATGTATCCGGTTCGATGTTCACCCCGGTACGAGAGGGGACATTGTAAAGCATCACCGGTATGTTAAGTGCATCTGCGTATTCGGTGAACATCCTTATAAGACCGCCTTGAGTAGTCTTATTGTAATATGGTGTCACTAAAAGTACACCGGATGCTCCGCTTTTTTCTGCAGCTTGAGAAAGTTGTATTCCATAAGCTGTGTCATTGCTACCGGTTCCACCAATCCAGGGGATGCGACCGTTAATTCTTTGACCGGCAAATTCCATGAGTTCTTTGTGCTCCTCGTCGGAAAGCGTTGCACCCTCGCCGGTGGTGCCAGCGATTATAAGGGCATCTATACCTTCTTCAATCTGCCAGTCGATTAAGTTGCCGAACTGCTCGTAATTGATAGTTCCATCCGAGTTGAATGGAGTAATGAGAGCAGTTGCCGCTCCAATAAATAAATGATTTGCCATTTCCTTTTCCTCCTAATAATGATTACTTTTGTGTGTAATCGAGAGAGGCCAAAGAATTGACAAATCATAATGACGACAAATCATAATGAAAAAATAATGCCGACTCTTTTGGTCGGCTATCAATTGAAGAGGAGAGACATAACCCGAAAAGTTTGCGGACGCTGTACGAACAAGCAGCAAACGCAAAGTAACTCCGGCAACATGCCAATGTCCTCATCAAGGATAGCTCTCCGCAAATTTTTGTCTTCTTTGCGACAGTCGCAAGGATATTATCCTTACGCCCGACATCACTCCAGTGCAGTGGAGATCAGCCTCGGCGCCCACCCCTTTCGCATTTTCCTGTTTCAATCCTGCATGACCTCGGAAAAGCTACTATTGATAAGGCGCAACCTCTATCTCGATTAGCAATCATAATACACCCGCAAAACGCCTTTGTCAATACTTTAAAGCGATAAAGTATAACCGTGACGACAGGTCGCGCATGATATCTCAAATTAATGGAAGGCAGTTCTTCTAACTCCAAAGGGACACAAGCTTTTGGATGCTTCCATCTATTTGTTCTAGCGGTATTTGATTGAAGTAAAATAGCAGATATTTATTATTGTCTTTGGTAGACGCTGATTCATCTAATGATTCATTGTTTTCCGATGCTTCTATTTCGATGCTTCGATCAAAGGGGACAATGTGAAGTCCAAGACTTTCTCCCGCTGCGCACAGTTCTTCCGCTGTTTTATCACTGTCAACTATCAAAGTCATATTAATCCCGGATCGGGTATTTGTGGTCCCGATTGAAACATACCTGGAACGATGTCGTTTAGCGGTTTTTTGTTTTTGCTTACTGGAATCGTTTCCTGTTTGGCTCTCACTGTATTTCTCAAACGCACTAATACAGGCCTCTAATTTCTGTGCGTATAAACTGCGAAGCTTTCTGATGTTCGTATAGTAATATCCGTCCTCCATAAAGAGAGCCAAAGTGAGCTGTTCGGATTTAGAACAAGTCTGAGTGTAATCGCTTTTTATGGTTGAAAAGATTTCGGCCATGGGTGAGGGTAAAATCATGTAACTAATTTTTATTGCAGGGAAAAGAGTTGAACTGAAAGAACCCAGATAAACCACAGAGTCGTGTTCATCCAAGCCCTGAAGTGCAGGGACTGGCTTACCGTAATACCTGAGTTCGCTGTCATAGTCGTCCTCTAAAATGATGCTTCCGTTCTGTGCGGCCCATTCCAGAAGCCTGTATCTAGCACCGATTGGCATTACCGAACCCGTTGGGAATTGATTAGCTGGACTTACATAGACGACCGTGGGAATATTAACGGGAAGCCTATCAATCATTATGCCATTTTCAGTAACAGGGATTTTAGCGAGACCAAAGCCCCGGTCTCTGAAAATATTCTGAATAGGAGCGTAACCGGGATCCTCGGTACATACTAGGTCAATATTCATCTTTGTCAGA